>JAFHKN010000004.1 GCA_016937575.1 Roseomonas aeriglobus
AACTGCTCGGTGATGATGGTCGCTGCCTCGCGCGGGACGGCGGCGAACACATGCTCTACGTTGCTGCGAACCGTTTCCGGTTCGGCAAAGAGGCCGTAGCTGAGGACAACCGCCCGAGCAACGGGACGATCGCCGCGAACGCGTAGAAAGCGATCCCTGCGGCGATCAGCCCGATATTGTCTTTGCCCGTCTCCTCCCAGGTTCGCCGCAGCACCGCCAGCCACCCTTCTTTGGGAATCGCGAACGGCGACCGCGCTCCTGCGCCCGCCCGATCGTTGCCGATCGTCATGCCGCATCTGCTGACATGCGGGGATGCAGGCGCTGCAGCGTCTCGGCCGAGCGATGGAGTGCGGCAAGCTCTCCATCATCGAGGTCAAGCTGGATGATCCGCTCGATCCCGTTCTTTCCCACAACACATGGCGTGCCGAGGCACACCCCGGTCAACCCGTATTCCCCGCCGAGAACGGTAGAGACCGCGAGCACCGCATGCTCGTTGCGCAACACGGCCTCGCAGATCCGCTGGACGCACAGGCCAATCGCATATTCGGTATGGCCTTTGCGCCGGACCACCTCGGGTGCGGCGCGACGAACGCCGTCGAGCATCCGCGCATAATCCTGCGGTTCTTGGGGAGCGCATCGGTTTAGCGGCACGCCGGCGATGCGGGCGCCGCTCCAGACGGCGACTTCAGAATCGCCATGCTCGCCGATGATGTAGGCATCGACCCCGCGCGTTCGATATCGAAGGCCTCGGCGAGCATCCCGCGCAGGCGGGCGGTATCGACCAGCGTCCCCGTTCCGATTACCCGCCCGGCGGAAGCCCGGATTCCTCGAGAGCGACCTGGACCAGAAGGTCCACGGGGTTCGATGCCATGACGAGCACCCCGTCGAACCCTTCATCCCTCAGCTTGCCAACAATCTCGCGGACTATCGGGGCATTGGCATCGAGAAGGTCGAGCCGCGATGTGTCGCTGCCCCCTGTCGCCTGCCCGGCCGCGATGACGACGATCGAGCTCGCAGCGGCGTCCGCATAGCTGCCGTTGATCACGTTGATCGGGGATTTCATCGGGACTGCGACGGCGTGCTCGAGATCCATCACCTCGCCCTCCGTTTTCTCGCGGTCGCGGCCGACCAGCACGATTTCACGGATGAAGCTGCTCTGGATCAAGGCGTAGGCGCTGGCCATGCCGACGCGTCCGCAGCCGACGATGCAGACCCGGTTTCGTGCGTTGCGGAGGCGAATGATCTTTCATGCATATGTTCTTTCGGTCGACCGGAACAAGCGCGACGTAACAGGTGAGAGTGTCAATGCAGCGGGCGCGGCGGTGGACCATGAGCTGCTTCAGGCCAAAGACGAGCACACCTGCGGCAAGGACGAAGCCTGCATCGACGGCCAACCGGGTCCCGCTGGCCGCCGCCAGATCAAGACGCCCCCATCGCAAGTGATATCCCTGCTACGGATGCCGCCTCGATCAGTCGCATGGCAACCAGTGCACCGGCGATAACGCTCCTTCGGTAGGAGGCCTGGATGAGCACCCCGGCGAACGCGCCGGCCAATGCGATTGTCAAGAGCTCGGGCGAGGGATGGATCGTGTGTTTGAGGACGTCGCCGTCGAGAAACGCCGACGCCTCGACACCGGCTACTCTGGACAGGACCAGCCAGGTCGCTCCAGCGGCCGCCGCCAGAACGGCATAGCCGACGATCGTCGCCAGCGCACCGGCGCGGATCACCTCGCCCCTCTTCAGGACGACGCCCAGTGGCAACTTCGCCAGCGGCTCGAATCCAGGGGCAATGATCGCAGACGCGACATATGCAACCGCCGCGATCGCGGGTTCGGTAAACGCTCCAGCCGCGCCGATAATGCCGCCCAGCGCCATCAGCAGCAGGAAATTGGCGGTAAGGCGGCCTTGATGCCGCAGCCCGGTTTCGAGTTCCTCCCACACCGCCTCATCGACGTCGGCGTCGATCCGCTTCTGATGTTCGGGATCGCTGATGCTGGCCACTTCCGCGGTCAGATGGTGTATGGGAAGGCTTGTAAGGCACTCGCCGCCGCGGACATAACCTGATCGGTTGCACGATTGAGTGCATGGACGGTGACGACGTCTCCCCTGGGCTTGACGGATCGCTGCGGTGCAATGTCAGGCCGACCACGTCCTCGATCGTGTCGAGCGCGGCTATCAATTGGTCGGAACGGTCCGAGGGAACGGTAATGTCGATTACACGATGCACGATTATTCCTTGTGCGGATCAAGGGTATGCGCGGCTTGCGGTCGCAGAGCGCACGCTTTCGTTCGTAGGCTGCGGCAAGTCGTCGGTGGGCAATCGCCGCTTCGACGCCGTCGCTTACCTCAGCGGCCTGCCTCTCGGCCTGTGCACGCTCGACGTAATAGCCCAGCTCTTCCTCGACAGTTGCAGGCTCAAGACCCTCCGGGTTTTCCATAATCGTGCAGCCATCGATCCGTAGGTAAGTGGTGCGAAAAGAAGGGGCCCGGGCACGCAACCGCACCAAGGCCCCGCCCAAAGTGCTACGCGCGACCTCTGCGGGCCTTTGGGACAGCCGCGGGCATGTCAGCCCACGAACCCTACTTGCCGCGAATGGCGTCGGCCCTGTCTTCGGCTACATCGGCCTTCTGCTCGGCATCGCGTCGAACCTGCCTGGCCTGCTCTTCAAGAGCGTCGGCCTTCTCGTCGGCCGTACTGGCGCAAGGCGTCCGCACGGTCCTCTGCAGCATCGGCACGCGCCTCGATCGCCGCATTGGCGCTTTCGGCGGCACGATCCTGTGCCTCGCCGGCCGTCTCGGCGGACCGCTCGCCAGCGTGTCCTCGCTCGACACGACGCCCGCGTTGGCGTCCGCCTGTTCGCCGGCGTTCTCCCGCGGCCCATCACAGCCCGCGAGCAGCAGGCTCGCAACCAATACCAGGCTACCGAGCCGCCGCGTCATGCCTGCGTATCCACGTCACGAGTAGCCCCTAGCGATGTCGGGGTGACCGTCGGGGTCTCAGCCGATGCCGGTTTGTTGGCCTCCTCTTCGGCCTTGCCAAGCAGTCGCTGCACGACCTGGCCCGCCTGCTCACGCCGCCAAGGCCGAACGCGAGGGCAAATGCCACCGCTATAGCGCCGAGGATCAGACCAAAAGCAGGTTGATGATGTCATCGGCAAGACCCATGAACCGCAATCCAATCGCCGTTCCCAGGACGATGATGGCGACCTTGGTAAGCGACGCGGTGAACTCTGCTCCGGCACCCCCGGTCGCTTTGATCGTAGTCGAGATCAGGCGTGCGATCGCGACGGCCGCGGCGATGATAATCGCGCCGAATACACCTGGCCGAAGAGTGTCAGCACTTCGGCCATGATCCGCGAACCATAGGCAAAGTTGAGCTGGCGGAATGCCTCCATCAGACCGAAAATGACGATCGCGATGAAGACACCTGACCCGATCAGCTTCGACGGCGTTAGCGACGCGGCCGTCGTCGCAGGCGAAGGTCGATCGGTCCCGGAAATCGGATCAGCGGCTCCCGACTGCGGGAACAGGCCGAGGGACTCAATTGCCTTGTCGACGCCGGTCGAGCCCAGGAACGAGGTAATGAGCTGCGAGGCAAATTTGCCGATGTAGTAAGCAAGCGTGATAATAATGCCTGCCGCGATCACATGCGGGATCGCATCAAGGATGATCCGCAGCATGGCAGTCGCTGGCTGCGAAATCGCCGCGATGTTGAGCGTGTCCAGGGCGGCAATCGCCACGGGGATGATGATCAGAGCGAAGACGACGCTACCCACCGCCCGCGGCAGCGCGCTGGGGTCGGTCGGGGGCGTGCTGCCCACGTGCGCCGACAAGCGCTCCACATGGCTCGCGGTGATTACCGCCTCGACGGCCTTCTTCGCTACGCTGGCGAGAATGTAACCGAGGAAGAGGATCAGGCCGGCACCGATAATCCGGGGGACCGCATTGCCGAAGCCGTTCAGCATGTCCGCCAGAGGGCCTGTCGCGCTGGCAAGGCCGAGCGGTTGTGCAGCGAGAAAGAACGCGACCAGTAGCACGACCCAGAAAGCCGCATCGCCGACCTGTGCGCCGATGGTAGACTTGTCGCGCGGCGGATGGTTGGGCTGATTTGCCCGCCGGGCGAGCGGTGTCTTGTTGAGGAGGTTTGCCACTCCCCACTTGACCGCGCGAGCAACCAGCCATCCGATCAGGAGGATAACCAGGGCGCCGATGATGCGAGGCCCCCACTCCTGCGCATAAAGCCAGGCCTGGTTGGTGAAATCGCGGGTCCCGTTGATGACGGTTCCTCCCGCATATTGGACATCGTTCATATCAACCTCCCTGAACCCCGACCGCTTCGCTCAACGCACCGCACGACGCAGCCGCCTTCGTCACTTCCAAGGGTATCTTCACGTCATCGATACGGGTGCCAGCCCGAATAAGATCGCTCCCGTTAGCCTTTGACCCCGCGTCTGCTGCACGCTCTGCGCGACACGGCCTAGCTGCCGGAGCTGGCCAGCGACAGGTTAGACTGCAGTCGATCACCCATGCATCGCGCCGGCCCTTCGCTCAGTCCGTAGCGGCCCAGTCCCTGGGCGATCCGCGCGGACGGGCTGGCACACGACGCGGTCAACGCCGAGGCGACAACGAGCAGCGCCATTCCGGCTAGCCTGCTTCGCCTCGTCTCAATCATGCATCGACACCCTGCTATGTATTCAACCGGTCTTAACGGCTGTTCAGCATCCGTGTTCCCACCGGATGCGTTTCTTTTGCCGCGATTGATCGAGGTGTAGAGCCGAGCGTTGAGCCTCGACATATGAAGGAGTTTTGCATTGCCTGACGACCGGGAAGATCGCGAGAACGGCGCCGCTCAGTCCAGCAGCAATCACCTTCTTGATCGGGTGCCGCCCGACGAGCGCGCTCGTATGGACAGCTGCCTTGAACCCGTCCTTCTTGTCGCAGGACAAGTGCTGTACGAGCCGGGCCAACCGCTGACCCACGTCTTTTTGCCTTTGACCGGCATGATATCGCTGGTCGCGGTCATGAGCGATGGTCGGACCGCAGAAGGGATGACGATCGGCCGCGAGGGCGCCGCTGCCCTCAGTGCAAGCGGCTATGTGGACGATGCTTTCAATCGCTACGTGGTGCAGCTGCCCGGCAGCGGTTACCGGGTCAAAGCCGAGGACTTCGAAGACCTGGTCGATGAAAGCGTCGAATTCTGTTCCGCGGTCACGCGCTGGCGCGAGGTCATGATCCGGATGTCGTTGCAATCGGTCGCCTGCAACGCGCTCCATACCGTTCGGCACGGCTTGCGCGTTGGATCCTGACCACTCACGATCGGACGAAACCGACAGACTGCCGCTAAAGCAGGAGTTTTGGCCGAAATGCTGGGGTGAAGCGTAACGCCGTCAATATCGTGGCTCGAGAGTTTCTTGCGATCGGCGCGATAGAATACAAGCGCGGAAAGATTTCGGTCATCAATCCCGAATTGCTCAGGGAAGAGTCCTGCGAATGCTATACGCTCATCCGTGGCGAGATATCGAAGCTGTTCACGCAGCCTCCGAGTAGTGAATGCGAGGGCTGACGTCCCGGTGACGGATCGGCGATATGCGGACGAAGGCGCTTGGGGTACGTCTTTCTAAAAATGCGTTTCACGTCGACAGTTGCTTCGCCGTCTCGCCGTCGATCGTCCGCAGAGCATTATGAATGGCGGTTGCTGCCTTAGCACCGTGCCCGGTTGCAACGCTGATCTGGTCGAGGCCGGCAACGACATCACCGGCAGCGTAACAACCCGTGATGTTGGTCAGCTGATCGTCGTCTACAGCGATGCACCGACAGTCACTTAACGCAACGCCGACCGCGACCGCCAGTTCGGTGTTGATGTCAGAACCGAGCGCCGGATAGACGGTATCCACTACGATGGTGCCGGCACCTTTTTCGAGAGTGATCGAAACTCGTCGCCCGAGCCGAAATCGATCGAAGCAGTGGGGCAGCAACAAGTGTGACCCCGGCCTTATCCAGCGCGCCGCGATCGTTGTCGTCAAGTTCGGCGGTCTCGTTCGCCACCAACGTGATGTCCTCGGAATATGTCCTAAGGAACAGTGCTTCGGCCACTCCATGCTTGTGGATCGGCGTGGAAAAGGGACCCCGGTAGCGGGGTGATCGGCGTCGAAAAGGGACCCCTCATCCCGGTGGTCTAGGCTGTTCGCTTGGCGTGTGTCAGGCGGCGAGATCGGGATGCTGGTATTGGAGACGGTGTTGAGGATCCGGCGCGAGCACGCGTCGGGGAAGGCCATCAAGGCGATAGCGCGGGACTTGCACCTGTCGCGCAAGGTGGTGCGCAAGGCGATCCGGGCGCCGGAGGCGGACATGGCTACCGGCGGGAGGTGCAGCCGCTGCCGAAGCTGGGGCCGTTTCAGGCGCGACTGGATGCGTTGCTGGAGGAAGACGAGGCACGACCGCGGCGCGAGAAGCTGCGCCTCACGCGCATCCACGACCTGCTGCTACGCGAGGGGTTCGACGGCTCGTACGACGCGGTGCGGCGTTATGCGGCTCGCTGGCGGCAGGCGCGGCGTCGCGATGTGATGGATGCGCCGGCGTTCATCCCGCTGCTGTTCCGGCCGGGCGAGGCGTATCAGTTCGACTGGAGCCATGAGGACGTCGAGATCTCGGGCAAGCCGATGCGTGTAAAGGTCGCGCATGTGCGGCTGTGCGCATCACGGGTGATGTATGTGCGCGCCTATCCCCGCGAGACACAGGAGATGCTGTTCGACGCGCATGCGCGGGCATTCGCCTTCTTCGGAGGCGTGCCGACGCGCGGCATCTACGACAACATGAAGACGGCGGTGACGAGCGTGTTCACGGGCAAGGAGCGGGTCTTCAACCGGCGCTTCCTGGTCATGGCCAACCATTACATGGTCGAGCCGACCGCCTGCTCACCGGCGTCGGGCTGGGAGAAGGGTCAGGTCGAGAACCAGGTGCAGACCGCGCGCGGCCGCTTCTTCCAGCCACGCCTGCGATTTACCAGCCTCGAGGAGCTGAACGGTTGGCTGGAGGCCGAGTGTCGGCGCTGGGCCGACATGCACCGGCATCCCGAGCGGAAGGAACTGACGGTCGCCCAGGCATGGGCAGCCGAACGGGCGGTGCTCCAGCCTGTTGTCGCGCCCTTCGACGGCTTCCACGAGAGCGAGCACGCGGTAAGCGGCACTTGCCTCATCAGCTTCGACCGCAACCGCTACTCCGTTTCTGCCCGGACGGTTCGGCGCGTTGTGCAGGTCCGTGCCTATGCCGACCGCATCCTCGTGCGCTGCGACGGTGAAGTCGTCGCCGACCATCCCCGGTTCTTTGGCCGGGACCGGACCATCTACGACCCGTGGCATTATCTGCCGGTGTTGGCGACCAAGCCGGGCGCCCTGCGCAACGGCGCACCGTTCCAGGGCTGGGAGTTGCCGCCTGCGCTGTCACGGCTGCGGCGCAAGCTCGGCGCCGGCGACGACGCCGACCGGCGGTTCGTGCGGGTGCTGGCGACAGTGCTCGATGACGGGCTCGAGGCGGTGGAAGCGGCCGTGCGCGAAGCATTGCTGGCCGGCACCGCCAGCGACGACGTCATCGTCAACATCCTGGCCCGCAGGCGAGAACCGCCACGACCGCTAACCATTGTCACCCCCGAGGACCTGGCGCTGCGCCATCCGCCCCGCGCCGACTGCAACCGCTATGACAGCCTGCGAGGTCTCCATGCAGCGGCATGAGATGATGACGGCCATGACCGAGTTGGGGCTGAAGGGCATGGCTGGCGCCTTCGACGAGGCGGTCACCACCGGTCTCCAGCGCAAGCGCACGACCATGGAGGTCCTGACCGACCTGCTGCGTGCCGAGGCGACGCACCGCCATGCAGCGTCGGTCCGTTACCGGATGTCGGCCGCCAGGTTGCCCGCGGTGAAGGACCTCGACGCCTTCGTCTTCGATGACACCCCCATCAACGAGGGACTGGTGCGCTCGCTATACAGCGGCTCGTTTCTTCCGGGCCGGCGCAACGTCGTGCTTGTCGGTGGGACGGGCACAGGCAAGACGCACCTCGCCACCGCCATCACCACCAATGTGGTACGGGCCGGCGCCCGGGGGCGCTACTTCAACACGGTGGACCTGGTGAACCGGCTTGAGGAGGAAACGCGTCTTGGCAAGGCCGGCACGCTGGCAGCCCAGCTCTCCCGGCTCGATCTGGTGGTGCTCGACGAGCTTGGCTACCTGCCGTTCGCCCGCTCGGGCGGCCAACTGCTCTTCCACCTCGTCAGCAAGCTCTACGAGCAGACCTCGGTCATCGTCACGACGAACCTCGCCTTTGGCGAGTGGCCGACCGTCTTTGGCGACCCCAAGATGACCACCGCGCTGCTCGACCGCATTACCCACCATTGCGACATCGTCGAAACGGGCAATGACAGCTGGCGCTTCAAGCACCGCAGTTGACGCCCAGGACCACCGGCAGAGAACGCTTCGCGCTGGTTGCGCCTCCGGTCGGGCTACGCCCGCCCTACGCCGCAACCAGCGCGAACAAAGCGCCCGTCATACCCGTCACGCTGCTCGACGAAGGGGGTCCCTTTTGCACGCCGATAGGGGGTCCTTTTTGGACGCCGATTGACACTCCATGCTCGTCGCCACCGATGACGGCGATACGTGATCCGGTCGCCTCGAACCCGTCGCAGATGGGGCAGTATCGCAACTTCCCGCTTACCAAAGCCTGTCGGTGCGTTTCCGGGTCGATCTCGGGGCTGCGATTGACCACGCCGGTGGCGAGCAACACCGTGCGCGCCTCCAACACGCGATCAGCCGTCGACACACGAAACGTGTCGCCATCCCGCTGCAGGGCTGTTGCTTGTTCGTAGTATATCGCCGCGCCATAGCGTTCGGCCTGCTCCCGCATGCGATCAAGCAACTCGTCGCCGCCGATGCCGTCGGGGAAACCCGGGTGGTTACGCGATCTGGGGATCCAACTTGCCCGGCTTTTGCGCTCGTCGACGACCACCACCTGACGATGGAAACGGGCAAGATAAATGGCTGCGGTCAATCCTGCCGGTCCGCCGCCGATAATCACGCAATCCGTCAGCATGGCTCGTCCTTGTCGATACGAACCGCTCCCTCAGCTTCTTACGGAGCGATTACCCTCGATATCACCGGCGCAAAGCGCCGCTGCCAGGCTCGATGGGATCGGCGCCCGCGACCAAGTGCCATCCTTTCCGGATCGCATACTGCACGCCCCAGCCAAGCGCGTAGGTCGCAACCAACGGTGCGATGCCGCGGATTGCTGTTTCGGCGATGGTGCCGATGATCGCTCCCTTGATCCCGCTATCGCCGTCACCGCGATCAATGGCGGCGCCGATCAGCGCGCCGAGTAGATTAGCCATTGTCTGTCCTTACTGATGTTCGCCCGGCCACGAGGCCGGGCGCACCGTTGGAGAATGGTTACGCAAGCGTCCGGACAGACGGCTCCCGGTCCCAGTAGCGCTTCTTCGCCGCCTCGACGAACATGGCGAGGTCGGTCACGCCGTCGTCGAGTTCGACACCTGCCTTGTCGAGCAACGGCTTGGCTTCATCGTTGAACCCGATGGCCTTGAGGTGACCGAAGGCGTCCATGACCCACTGCACGGCCGCGCCTTCTTTTACCAATTTGGCACAGGCCTCCTTCGACAGGGTGACGGCGCAGGCATCGACTGTGACCGAAGGCTGACCGAACAACTGTGCGTCCGCAGCGATCGCGGTCCCATCGGACAGCGGCACCTTGCCGACCTTGGGCGCGATCGTCAGCGGCGTGCCGCCGGCGGCCTTCACGGCGTCCTTCACCGAATTCAGATCATCGGCATCGGTGCCGTCGGCAATCAGGATACCGACCGTGCGGCCCTCCAGCGTGTGCTTTTCCAATGGCCCGCGGATGATGCGGAGTGCCGGCGACGGATCCATGTCGAGCACCGGCGCGGCGGTCGGTGACGCCTTCGGCAGGTCCATCGCAAGGCCGTCAGCAACGCGCTGCGCCAGGTCCTCATCGACGTTACGCAGGTTGGCCATCACCGCGATGCGGATATGCTCCAGGCTGACCTTCGACAGCTCGAACACCAGGGCGGACGCGATATGCGCCTGCTCGGCCGGGTCCATCGACCGGAAGAAGAGGCGCGCCTGGCTGTAGTGGTCGGCGAAGCTCTCCGGGCGGATGCGCAGCTTCTCGCCCTGCTCCTCCGAAGGGAAGGTCTTATAACCCTTGTTGGGGTCCTCGCGCGCACCGGCTTCCTCGCCGGCCTTGGCAAGGCTGTTCGGCTCGTAATTGGCGCGTCCCTTGGGGATCGCCATCTGCATGTGGCCGTCGCGCTGCTGGTTCAGGAACGGGCAGCCCGCCGCCTCGGCTCGGCCCTTGGCCGAGTTGATCGGGAGCTGGTGGAAATTGACCGAGCCCAGTCGCGACAACTGGGTGTCGGTATAGCTGAACAGCCGGCCCTGCAGCAGCGGGTCGTTGGAGAAGCCGATGCCGGGGACGACATGGCTCGGCACGAACGCCGCCTGTTCGGTCTCGGCGAAAAAATTGTCGGGATAGCGGTCGAGCACCATTTTGCCGACGATGCGGACCGGTAGCACCTCCTCGGGGATGATCTTGGTCGCGTCGAGCACGTCATAGGGCTGGCTGTTCGCGAAATCCTCGTCGAACAGCTGTACGCCCAACTCCCAGGTCGGGAAGTCGCCGCGGTCGATGCTCTCGAACAGGTTGCGGCGCTGGAAGTCGGGATCGGCGCCGGCAATCTTCACCGTCTCGTCCCAGATCGTCGAGGCGAGGCCAGCCTTCGGCTTCCAGTGGAATTTGACGAAGGTGCTCTTCCCTTCCTTGTTGATGAAGCGGAAGGTGTGGACGCCGAACCCTTCCATGTTGGCGAAGGTGCGAGGCAGCGTGCGGTCCGACATCGCCCACATGATCATGTGGGTGGACTCGGGCATCAGGCTGATGAAATCCCAGAAGGTATCGTGCGCGGTCGCCGCCTGCGGATATCCGCGATCGGCCTCCATCTTGGCGGCGTGCACGAGATCGGGGAACTTGATCGCGTCCTGAATGAAGAACACCGGGATGTTGTTGCCGACCAGGTCCCAGTTGCCCTCACGGGTATAGAATTTGACCGCGAAACCACGCACGTCACGGGGCGTGTCGATTGAACCGGCACCGCCCGCGACGGTCGAGAAGCGGGTGAACACCTCGGTCCGCTGTCCCTTCTTCTGGAACAGGTCGGCGCAGGTGATGTCGGCGAGGCTTTCTGTACACTCGAAATAGCCGTGCGCGGCAGACCCGCGCGCATGAACGATACGCTCGGGGATGCGCTCATGGTCGAAGTGGTTGATCTTTTCGCGAAAAATCTCGTCTTCGAGAAGAACGGGACCACGCGCACCGGCCTTTAGCTGGTTCTGGTTATCGGCGATCGGCGTGCCGTGATTGGTCGTCAGCACCCGATGATCTTCGTCAGTGGTCTGATGGGTTTCGCCGCCTGCGTAGCCTTGCTGCTGCGATTTGCGTTCTGATGCCATGCTCTAAGCCCCTTTGTCGTCACGCAGCCAGGCGTGCGCGGTGCGATGCCAATATGATTGCTCAACAGGCAAAGGGGGCGCCCATCAAAGGCACCCCCTTCTCTGCTACGATCCGGTTGTCCGCGCCGGGTTAGATCTTGTCGCCGAGCGCACCCTTTATGCTGCCCTTGAGCTTCTGCCCCTTACCCGTCGCCTGCTGCGCGGCGCCATCTGCCGCCATGTCGGGATTGTCGGTGCGAGTGCCGACTTCCTGCTTGGCATCACCGACCATGTCGTTGATCGCGCCCTTCACCTTGTCCACGAACTCGCCCATCAGATGCCTCCTATGTTGACCGAACCTAAACGACCCGAATGACCATTGGCTCCCGTTATGCCCGGAAAAATGCATAAGGCTGGAACGGTTGGCGGTTGAACCTGTTCGGACGTTGACAGGGGAATGCCGATGCACCGTTTGCTGATCGCCGAAGATATTCCGGCCATCGCCGCTTATATCGAGAACATCGCACACGACGTCGGCATCGACGCGATCAAGCTGGTCGATAGTATCGAAAGTGCCCGGGCGGCGATCACCTTCGCACCAGATGTTGCGGTCATCGATCTCAACCTCGCCGACGGCTTCACCGGTCCTCTCATCGCCGACGAGCTGCACCGACGGTGCGACACGCGAGTTGTCTATCTTACCGCCAATCCGGACCTTCTGCCGGAAGCGCATCACATCAGCCACAAGGTCCTGCGAAAGCCGCTGATCGCACGGGAATTGCATGATGCCTTGCTCGGCACGTTCCCTGAGGTGGTCGCATGACGGAAGATCGAGAGATCATCAGACTTTCTGGCGATCAACCCGAAACAGGCAGCGCCCGCATCGCGGCGGCCAACGCGCAGGGTGTCGAAGGCTTGCTCGGTCTGGCGGTCGCGGTGGTCGTCGTCGCCGGACTGTTCTTCGCCAAGGATGTACTGATCCCGATCACACTCGCGATTCTGTTGTCCTTCGTACTGTCGCCGATCGTGAGCCTCCTCCGGCGGCTTAGATTGCCCAAGGCTCTCGCGGTGCTCACGACGGTCATTGCCGCCTTGGGAATGATCGGCGGACTCGGAACTTTGGTCGGGTTCCAGGCGGCGTCGCTCTCGGCTGACGCCCCGAAATATGCTCAGACGATCGAAGCGAAGATTGATGGCGTGAAGGTCTATGCCGCCGAGAAAATGGCATTCCTGACAAAAACGCCTGCCCGCGCCACCCCCGCCGCTCCAACCCTGACTCCGGGCACCAGGGCCGCCGTTCCGGTCAGGGTTCTGGAAAACGAGCCATCGGTACTGGATACGGCCCTCGGCGTCCTGAAGCCCGTGCTGGCGCCGTTCGAGACGTTCGTCATCGTCCTGGTCGTCGCAATCTTCATTCTGATGCAGAAGGAGGATCTGCGCGACCGGCTGATCCGATTGTTCGGGTCGTCCGATCTCCATCGCACGACGGTTGCGATGGACGATGCGGCCAGTCGTCTTGGCCGCTATTTTCTTTCCCAGCTCGCCGTGAACGCGAGCTTCGGCATCGTCGTGGGTCTCGGCCTGTGGTGGATCGGCCTGCCGGTTCCGGCGCTATGGGGGATCCTTGCCGGCATTCTGCGCTTCGTCCCCTATATCGGCTCATTGCTGGCCGCAGCGCTCCCGCTGGCCCTGGCAGCAGGCATCGATCCAGGTTGGTCGATGGTGATCATGGTCGCCGCTTTGTTCGTCATCAGCGAGCCGATCATCGGCTACGGGATCGAACCGCTGCTATACGGGCATTCCACCGGCCTTTCGCCGCTGTCGGTAATCGTTGCGGCGGTGTTCTGGACCTGGATCTGGGGGCCGGTCGGACTTGTCCTGTCGATGCCGCTGACCCTGTGTCTCGTCGTACTTGGACGACACGTG
The DNA here is from genome assembly GCA_016937575.1 of Roseomonas aeriglobus. Taxonomy (NCBI): domain Bacteria; kingdom Pseudomonadati; phylum Pseudomonadota; class Alphaproteobacteria; order Acetobacterales; family Roseomonadaceae; genus Muricoccus; species Muricoccus aeriglobus. Next base: position 13,435 of record JAFHKN010000004.1, read on the forward strand.
CCGAGTCTCGAATTCATCGACGTCCTCTTGGGAGACAGGCCGGCGCTGACCCCCGTGGAGAGCTTCTATCAGCGTATGGTCGCTGGCGATCCTGACGAGGCTATCGAACAGGCTGAAACGCTCCTGAAGGAGCGATCGCTGACCGCCTATTACGATGAGGTCGCCCTTGGCGGCCTCAAACTGGCGGCCGAGGATGCCCGACGCGGTCTCGTCGACCATCAAGCGGCCACCCGGATCGTCGCTGCGATGATCGATGTGGTGCACGAGCTGGATGGACAGGACGAGACATCGGCGAGCAACATCGTCATCGATCGCGACAAGCCACTCAACCCCGTCGCATCCTCGACGATCGCACGCATTCCCGAGACAGCGCCGGTCGTCCTTCCGAACGCGCCCGAGACGTGGCGTGCGGACGGCACGATCAGCTGTATCGCCGGCAGGGGCATTCTCGACGATGCGGTGACGGCGATGCTCGAGCAGCTCCTTCAGAAGCGTCAATTCGGCGTGCGGCGTGTCCGCAATGCGGCCGTGGCGCGCGACGCGGTGGCTAAGCTCGACCTGTCAGGCTCGCGCCTCATCTGCCTCTCGTACCTCGAGATCGGCGGCAATCCGACCCATCTAAGATTGTTGATCCGGCGCCTCCGGCGCGCCGCGCCTGCCGCACGCATACTCGTCGGGCTCTGGCCCGAGGGGGAAAAAGCCCTGACCGACCGCGAGATCCAGCTTCTGATCGGAGCGGACGATTATGTCGCGAGCTTCGGGCAGGCGGTCGAGCAATGTCTGCGCATCGCTCACGATCAAGCCGGAGAGGAGGCTCGTGCCACCGCCTGAGGTGGCTAGCGTAGAGCGATAACGTCGGATTGAAGCGCCGTGGCGTACAGGGCTTCCGTCTCGCGCTGAACACGCTCGCGCAGGCGGGGAAGGATCGTTTCGGCTTCGGCACGAAACTGCGCAAGGTCGGCAACAATGGCCTCGCCGTTCCACTCGCCCAGAAACGTCCTCCAGTCGGCCTTCAGGATTTCCAGGGCAGGAAGGCAGTCTTCGAATGCTTGCTGCCACGGGGACGCCAGCGCCTTGCTCCGGAGATCTTCCAGTATGGTTGCTTCGATCGAAAGGTGCTCGCTGACCAGCGACGACAGTCCGAGCGCGACGAGCGGAATGATCCGGAAGCCGATGCCTTCGATGGCGAGGACATGGAGGCCGACGAACTGGCGTGAACGGATGCGGGGGGCGGTGATAATCGCCCCCCTTCCCCTCGACCGACCCGCCCAGCAGCAGCCCCATCGCCGGCGCGACAGCCATGCCCCGCATGGCCGTCGCGCCCGCTGCCCTTTCAGGCCCGCGGGCGCCGCCCGCCCAAAAGGGACGGGCGGCGCCGAGGCGACTTCACGACAACGTGAACGGGTGCGCGCCGGAATTACCGACAGCGCGTGCGAGGATCGGCTACACTGTCCTCGATCGGCAGCGGAAGGATGTAGCAGCTCCCCCGCAATCTCGCCGGTCGAAGGAGGTGACGCACATTGACGATTTATGAGACAGCAATGGTCGTGATCGCGGGCTTTTCGCTCGTGGTCGCGATCGTAAAGTTGGGCCGCGACAAGTAGCCTGACGGGGGGCGGGGGCCTAGCAGGGCTCTCGTCCCTTTTCCTTTCAGGATGGCCGGAAAAGTTTGAGCCCGCCGAGTAGCAGCTCGACGGGCTCAGGTAGGTTCCGCAATCGACAATCACGAAACAGCAGGACCTATATACGCCTCCCCGGCTTAACATCCAATACCCAGCCCGCGCGCCATCCTGAAAATCGCGCTGCGGATCTAGCTCACTAGAACCGCCGCGGGTGGACGTGCACCACCTGCGAAGGTGGGCCGATGCTTCTCTTGATGAAGGCCGCTTGCCTGGAACGGCTGATGGAGCTGAACACGCTTGGTGCGGCTGATAGTCTGACCCGCTTCCTGGAGGCGCAGCTCGTCATCAACGCTGCCCATCTCGACAGCATCTACGATGCGATCGGCCGCGCTACCACGGCGCAGGTCCGGCGCAACTTCGAGGCGATCTATGCCGCCGGCGTCGACGAATATTATCCCGGCGTGACCGGCGAGCTGATCGAGCAACTACATGTGGCGCTCGGCCCCCAGCTCCCCAGCATCGCCGCTCGTTCCGCAGGGGATTCCTACTGCTATCGCGCAGGATGGCCGGATATTACCGCCGTGCATGGGGGAGCCGTTCTGTTCCGCGAGATCAAGACCACCGACAAGCTGCACCGCTCCCAGCTTGAGACGATCGGTAACGTGCTGCTGCCCGAAGGGCTCACCGTCGACGTCCTGCAAATCGCCGCGCCTAAGGCGCGATAGCATCGACAGCCGGCGCGGGCTCGCGGACGAGCTGCGCCAGCCAAGGGAACGCCAAGGGCGCCGCCCTTTCGTTCCCGAACGACAATCGACCGCCCGTGTAATCCGCCAAGCGCAGCACCCGGCGCCGAGGCACCGGCCGCGCTAGGCGGCTCGCCCGCGCCAGCGGTAGATTCTCGCTCCCCCTCCCCATCCCGTCCTCGCCGGACAGGCAGGGCCGTGAGGCCGAGCGGCCTTGCGGCCCATGCCAGAAGGAAGGATCAGCAATGTATAGCCCCGAACACCTCGACACCATCCGTTGCCTCAACGACACGGCCCGGAGCCAGCCCGGCACCGCCTCCATCGCCAACGTCACACTTGGGTTTCAGTCTCTTCCCGACGCGGATCGCTTCGCGGCGCTGGCGGCAATCGTCAGCTTCTCGCGGTTCGACGGCGACAATCATCCTTATGGGGAACACGATTTCGGTGCGGTCTATCAGCTCGGGACGGGAGCGTGGACGCAGGAACGGCCGAGCGACCATAAGGCCATTGCCGAGACGGTTTTCTGGAAGGTGGATTGCTACGACAACACGCTTACCTATGACAGCGAAGCGCCGTGGGATGAGCAGCAGACCAAGCGCGTGCTAACGATCATGCTGGCAGGCGAGTATTGATCCCGTCCCCTCCGACCCGCGTTCGGCGAGCGCGGATCAGGACGCGCTGACCGGCTCTAGCCACACGTGATTTGTTGAGGAATCGCCTTGGAAGGCGTAGGGTTTAGAGCAGAAAGGATGACGCGATGGCCCAGATCGAACTTGAGACGCTGCGCGAGCGCATCCGCCAGATGGACTTCGAGCGCGGCAATACCGAACAAATCGCTCTTTGGCGCGAGGACGTGGCGGAGTCCCGCGCCAACCTCGCCATCGAGGACATGACGCCGACCATCGACGAGGACGCGATGTTCGCGATGATGCTGGATGAGGGCGTTCCGCCCTCGCTCATGCCCTCGATCATCCTCAGTCTCTATCAGCCCGGAACACGCCAGATCGCTGCCTGACCTTGGCAAGCGATCCTTACACGTATCCCGGCACCGAGACGCTTCGGAACCGGCTTGGAATCACTGGCGACAAGACGCTCACCGAGGCCGAGCGGAGACTGACGCAGGCGCGCGGCGCGGAGGCCGCGCGCCTGCCCTTTCCAGCGACGGCCGACGGCTATCGGGCGCTTCACAAGCACCTGTTCCAAGACCTCTACGATTGGGCGGGCCAGGACCGCACCGTCAACATCGCCAAGGGTGGATCGAGCTTCGCAGCCGTCCCCTACCTCGCGCGCGAACTCGACAAGCGGTTTGCCGAGGTAGGAGCGCAGAGCGGCTTCCGGGGGCTTCCCCGAGAAGAGTTTTTCGATCGGCTCGGCAACCACATCAACGAAATCAACGCCATTCATCCCTTCCGTGAAGGGAACGGGCGCACCATGCGCCACCATGCCGCCCAGTTCGCCCGCGAAGCCGGCCATCCGATCCGCATCGCCGCGATCGACAAGGACCGATGGATGGAGGCTTCCCGCCACGGTTTTCTGACCGGCGATCATCGCGGCATGGCCGCGGTCCTCTCCGCAGCGGCGATCAAGCGCGACCTCGCGCCGGAGGCGCGGATCGGCCCCGCCGGGATCGCCATGCTCCCCAAGCGCGCCCCGCCCGAGGGGCAACGCTATCGCGTGACGCTGACCAAGGCGCGCGAGGAATTGGAACGCTATCTGCCGGCCGCCCGCCAACAGGCGGCCGACCGGCTGCGCGGTTTGATAAAGGAGGGTGCCCCCTCCCCCGCCATCGCCAACGCGCGCACCGAACTCGCCTATGTCCGCCACGTCAAGGGGCCGATCTACCAATCGCACCTTCTCACCTATCTAGGCGTCCGTCAGGTCGATGCCGTCGTAACGCCCCAGCAGACGCCGTTGGAGCGCGTGCGAGAGATCGGCGCGGCGCTCGGCGTCCAGATCAACAACCAGCAGCCGGCGCCGCTCCAGCGCGCCGTGCGGTCGCTGGAGCGGCCGATCCTGCCTCCCGGTCACTCGCCGGGGCAGGAGCGCCTTGCCGAACTGTTCTTGAAGAGCACGCCGGAGAAGAACCAAGCCGATCCCCGCCTCGCGCCCGCCCAGGCGATCGTTGACGCCGCTATCAAGACGGCCCGCGATCGGGGAGAGAGCGCGCGCATGATCGCGGCTATCGGCGAGTCGACGCGCCAGCTCGTCGCGGATCGGATCAAGGCGGGCGGTATGTTGGACGGCGAGATCGGGCATACGGCGCCGGCGTCCGCGCCCGCGTCACGCGACAAGGATCGGAGCCGTTGATGCATCGAAGCGTAAGAGGCAGATCTTGGGATACCCAGTCTGCCCACTGCCTCTTTGCACCATTTATATCTCACGGAGAAAAAGTTGAGAGACGAGACTGACGAGATGTTCTTCGCGCGCCGAGCGCAGGAAGAATTGGATAGGGCTGCTGCGGCAACGGATGCTGCTGTCAAGGCGATCCATCTCGACCTCGCCTCGCGCTATTCGGCAGAGCGCGAGCGGGCCGCACGTGGTGAGCGCTATGAGCCAAAATTTGCAGGGAACACCTAGCCAACTAATTCAACCTGTCGAGCGGTCGACGCTACAACCGTCTATCGAATTCGTCGAGCAGCTTGACCGAGAACGAGCAGAACATCGTTCATCTTCGCGCTCTTGTGGTCCCGCTCCAGCGTGGTCCGCCAAGGACCGTATTACCTAAGCCCGTTCTCAGATCGACGGCTTACGGACGCGAGAGCGACTCATCCTCTTCCGCGCTGATCGCATCCTGCACCGGCGCCGGAAAATGCCGGTAGAGCGTGGGGACCGAGACCCCGATCACCGGCGCCACTTCGCGGACCGTCATTCCCCCCGCGAGCAGCTTGCGGGCCGCCGTGATCCGCTTGGGCGTCATCACCGTCTTTCGGCCGCCTACCCTGCCCTGGCGCTTCGCTACCATCAGGGCGGCCGTCGTGCGCTCGCGGATGAGATCGCGTTCCATTTCCGCCAGCGCGGCGAGGATGCGGAAGACGAACTTGCCCGCGGCCCCCGATGTGTCGATCCCGTCGGTTATCGAGCGCAGGCCGATGTTGCGGGCTTCCAGCTCCGTCGCGAGATCGATTAGGCCCTTGGAGGTCCGGCCAAGCCGATCCAGCTTCCAGATCACCAGCACGTCGCCGGCGCGGGCGTGCGACAGAGCTTCAGCCAGGCCGGCGCGGTTGGCCTTGGCTCCGCTCGCCTTGTCGGTGAAGGACCGCTCGCAGCCCGCCTCGCGCAGTGCGTCGAGCTGGGGCGTCAAATCCTGTTCGGGCGTCGATACCCGCGCGTAACCGATCAGCATGAACCGTTCTCAAAACTCAACTTCCGCGCCTATCACGAGCCCACCCAATCGAGAAAGTGTTTTGATACGTGCTGTGCGCCTGCTACACGTTGTGGCTTTCAGCGGTAAATGTCACGAATGTCAGCACTAGGTGACGCCGATGACGAGGGTGCTGCGGGCGGCTTCCACGACATCCTCGCTGATGGTTGCGAGGCCGTTGATCTTCAGCACGCGCTCGATCTGCACGAACAGGCGGTGCAGTAGCCGGAAATTGCCACCTGTGATCCGAACGATGGCCGCGACCGCTTGCGCGTCGGTGAAATCGGCGTCGTCGAGGGCAAGGCCGAGGTCGCGCCAGCGGCGGGTCAGCACGAAGGTCAGCTCCGCATCCTGCAACGGCCGATATTGGTGGGCGAAGCCGACCCGGCTGAAGAGCTGGGGATAGCGCGCCATGCGCTTTTCGATACCGGGCATCCCGATCAGGATGAGCCCGATCCCCTGCCGATCGAACACGTCACGCATGTATTCCAGCGCCGTCGTCGACAGGCGCTCGGCTTCATCGACGATCACCATTTCGACGTAGCGGGTATGACGACTGACATAACGGACCTGTCCGACTTTCTGAGGCCGGACGTGTTCGTCGATGCAATGGTCCACTCGGTCGAGCAGCCGGGGCAGATCCTGCCGCAGTTCGCGCAACGTGCTGCCGACCGAAGGTGTGTAGAAAACCGCACGTGCCTGAGCGAGGTGGGCATAGATTTCCAGGTCGGATGGATCGCGTGGTCCCCAAACGGTGAGCAGGGGCGCAGCCTTGTGCCATCGGGCATACCGGCAGGCCGAGAGCGTTTTGCCGACGCCCGCTGGGCCATGACACAGGCCGATGTAGCGATGCTTCCGAACGGCGTCGGCGAACTCGATGAAGCGGCGGTGCTCTTGGGTCGAGATGAAGCTGGTCGCGCGCGTACTGCCGGCGGTCATCAGTCGCCCTCATAATAGGTGCGTAGCTTCGGCCGGCTTGGTGGCGGCGCCGGAGTCGCTGCGGAGACCGGCGCCAATTCAGGCAATCGCGCCGGTTTCGCGATCGGAGCCGGAGTGCGCAGGATCGCTGGAAGATAGTCTATAACGCTCGATTGCTTCTCCCTGATCTCCTGCCGCAGGCGACGCCGATGCGCGATCCGCGCCGCCTGGATGTCCTTTAGGGTGACACTGTTCGCGGCATGATCCGCATCGATCGCCCGGCACAGGAACACGTTGCGATGGAACACGCGGACTTCGCCCATGTCGCGGGGGTCGTAGCGGATCGTCACCGGCTCGCCGACGTAGGCTGCCAGCGTCGGATCGAAGTAGCGCAATCCCTCGAAGCGGATGCCGTCGCGGTGAACGGTGCGGGGCTTGGCGACCATGACCAGCAGCATGTCCAGTTCGGCAAGCGTCTCCGGCATCCGGGGCAACCAGCCATCGCCCCGCCATGCGGCTATCGGTGCCGCCCCGATCGAACGGTGGGGACGCGCATTATAGGTCGAGATGATCCAGGCGCCGATCGCCGCGTCCAGTTCGGCCAGTGAAAGGGCCGGTGGGGATACCGTCTTGCCGGCGCGCAGGTTGCCGGGGAGTTCGGCCAGCAGTTCGGTGTTGATGGTCCGGAACAGCCGCTCGATCTTGCCACGCCCCTGCGGACGGGCGACGGCTGAGTAGATCAGCCTGATACGCAGATCGGCCGCGGCCTGTTCGAGGTGGAGGCTGGTGAAGTCCGATCCGTGATCGACGTGCAGCACATCGGGAATGCCGCACACCGGCCATGCCGGATCGGCCTTGCGCCAGATGGCCTGGCGCAGCGCGAGCGACGTATTGAGCGCGGATGGCGCGCCGAGAAACACCATGTAGCCTGCGATCACGCGGGAATGATCGTCCACCACCGTCGTCAGCCACGGCCGTGTCGGCCTGCCACGAGCATCGAGGATGAGGATGTCGAGTTCGGTGTGGTCGGCCTGCCAGATCGCGTTCGGGCGATCGGCGCGATGACGATGGACCATCTCGTATTTGTCGCGGAAAGCGGCAGCGCCCTCATGCGCGAGCGTCAGCATCGCAGGATCGATCCGGCGCACGATATCGCGAACGCTGCCGTAGGACGGCGTGTGCCATCCATATTCGCTAGCGACATGCACAACGCGACGATGGATGGTTGCGATCGAGGCCGGCGGCTTCGTCAGCGCCATGCCCTGGATCAGTTGGACCAGACCCTCCGGGAACGTCCGTGTGCCAGCTTCCGGACGAAGCGGCCGCGCGAGGCCCATTGGACCGTTGGCGGTATAGCGAGCGAGCCATCGCTGGACGGTGCGCAGCGAAACACCGGCATCGGCCGCGACTTTGGCCAGCGACGCGCCACCATGCAGATGGGCGCGAAGTGCCGCCATTCGCCGCGCCACCTCCGCGCCTCCTGTCTCCGATCTTCGACCATCCGCCATGGTGATCGCCCCCTGTCCGATAGAGGATCGTTCAGCGGACTCGGCCGGTCGATCTCCAACAGCACGGAAAGCGGCCGAAAGCCGAGTCTCACATAGATGGTACCATATGTTTTGCGGTGATGGGGCCTTATACGTTACACTCCGGCTATGACGCACACGCTGATCGGCTATGCCCGCTGCTCGACCGACAAACAGGACCTTGCCGCCCAGCATGACGCGCTGCTCAAGCTCGGGGTGGCGGCCGATCGCATCTACACCGACAAGGGGCTCACCGGCACGAACCGGGATCGCCCCGGCCTCGACCAAGCACTAGCCGCAGTACGAAGCGGCGACACGCTGGTAGTGCCCAAGCTTGACCGGCTCGCGCGATCAGTTCCGGACGCGCGCGCGATCGGGGACGGCCTTGCTGCCCGTGGGGTGAAGCTACAGCTTGGTGCCAGCGTCCACGATCCGGCTGACCCGATGGGTAAGCTGTTCTTCAACATCCTTGCCACCTTTGCCGAGTTCGAGGCGGACCTCATCAAGCTCCGCACCCGCGAGGGCATGGCGGTCGCCCGCGCTAAGGGGAAGCTGCGTGGGAAGAAGCCCAAGCTGTCCGATCGGCAGCAGAAGGAGCTTCGTCGCATGTACGATACCGACGACTACTCGATCAGCGACCTCGCCGAGCTGTTCTCGATTTCCCGGCCGACCGTTTATCGAACGCTCGGCAGGCATGCTGCCACAGCGGCGGCAGCGGCATGAATCTCACCGAACAACAAGATGCGAGTAGTGCTCGCCGCTTCGACTTCATCCTTCGCCAAGGGCTGTGGCTGGTTTCACTTCTAGCATCCATCACGCTGCCCGTTGTTTACTTTTCACGTCCGTTTGCGCCGGTTACACCCGGCCTCACCAGTATTCTCGGTTGGGGTAGCCTCTTAGGCGTGATAGCTGGCTTGGGGTCTGCGGCTTTTTATGTTCCTCTGATGCGGCGTCAGTCTACCATTGGCCGCATCGGTTATTGGCTTACCTCGGCCATGATGGGTGCTTTCGCCGGTTGGGCAGCACTGGGTCTGCTGAATGACCGTGGTGGCACCCCTCTCGGAGATGTCGAACTGCCGATCGCCCGCGTCGAGCAGGCAGGTGATCAGTTCAGCATTTATACTATGCTACCTTCCTCACCCTCAAATATTATGCGGATATCATCGACCGAAATCATTGGCCTTCCTGTTGCCGGCCAATGCCTGTTCGGCAGATTGCGACGTGGTCTGTTCGCGGCTTCCTGGCTGTCGCGCCTTTCGGTTACGTCATGTTCGGCAAAGCGAGGTGAAGCAGGAACGAACGTGCTGATGCCGATAAATCGATGGATGGACTGGCGCTGGCACAAACCACGATCCTTCAGGCTGGACGGATCTCACCAAGCCTATGATGAGGCCCTTCCTCAGAGCGCAACGTGCCGGACCGAGCGGGAAAGCTGGCTTTATCAGTGCTTCCCCAAAGGAGCAGGCCGCAGGAGGCGACAATCAGTGATGTCACTTCGTGACATTTACCGCTGAAAGCTACAACTTTGGCGACACGACCCCAGTCCCATAACCCCGTCGCCAGGTGTCCATTTCGAGAAAGCGCAATCGGGAACAGGTTTTGGGAAATGGTGCCGCCCGAGAGGTGAAGTGCCCTCCCTCACCTTCTGTGATCCTGGCTGGGGTTCGCAATCGGGAACGGCACGGGGGCCTCCCGCTCGCCGCATTAGATGGTCAGGGCGGGTTGCTTGGTGGCCGATACCGCGCTGCCTGAAGACGCTGCCATGATGAGCAGAATAGCGAACCATTGAAGTGGCGTCAGCACCTCCCCCAGAACGACAAAGCCGGCCAGCGCCGCAACAGCTGGTGCAGCGCTGAGCAGAATGCCGAAGACGTGGGACGGCAACCGGCGCATCGCCTCCATTTCCAGCGAGTAGGGCAAGGCGCTCGACAGGATCGCCACGGCGAAACCGACAGCTAGGACCAACGGTGCCAGTAAGGCAGAGCCTGCCGTTGCCGCGCCAATCGGCACGGAAATGGCGGCTGCGACTATCATTCCCCAAGCGACCGCATCCCCACCGAGTGCGCCGGAAACGCGCTTCCCATAAACAATGTAGAGCGCCCAGCAGGTCGCCGCGCCGCCTGCAAAAACCAATCCAATCGGATCGAGCGCCGCGCCCGAGCGAAGCGGCAACAGCAGCACAAGGCCGATCACCGCCGCGACGAACCAGACAATGTCTCGCCGCGATCGTGACCCGCAGAGCACCACCATCAGCGGTCCAAGCACCTCGATTCCGGTCGCGATGCCAATGGGGAGGCGAGCGAAGGCCTGATAGATCAGCAGGTTCATCGACCCGAGCATCGCCCCATAGGCAATGAGCGCCGACAGCATGGCGCGAGAGGGCCGCCTCCGCCACGGTCGCCGCAGTGCAAAAAGCAGCAACGCCGCCAGAGCGATGCGCAGGCCTGTGGTGCCGTAAGCGCCGACCAGCGGGAACAGGTGCTTGGCAAAGGCAGCGCCAACATTCTGCGCGACCAAGGACACCAAGACGGCGCTTGCGCCGATCATTGGGGCAGACGGACGATTGGAGGTGGCGGGTGCTGCATCAATCATCTTGTGGGTTATAGTCTCATTTGGGTGAGGCGAGCGCTTAACTTCGGCTTACCGCACGAGACATCCACTCACGGGGGGCTTGATGAGCGAGACAAATTATCGGACTAATCCACTCGACCGCTTCGATCGGGCGATCCTCGACATCCTTCGGCGTGACAATCGCACGCCTCAAAGAACGATTGCCGAGCGGGTGAACCTCTCGCCGGCCGCAGTGCAGCGGCGCATCGCCGCAATGGAAGCTAATGGCACGATCATCGCTAACGTGGCGATTGTTTCGCCGACGCTTGAAGGACCTCGGATCGCCATCGTGGTCGAAGTTCATCTCGTAAATGATCGCTCCGAGCTGGTCGAACCAATCAAGGCGCTGTTCCGCCAGACCGTCGAAGTACAGCAATGCTATTACGTCACTGGCAATGGCGGGTTCGTCCTGATTGTCAGCGTGCCGGACATGGCGAGCTATGAAGTGCTCGCACGTTCCTTATTCGCCGACAACGATGCGGTATCGACCTACCGGACGCTTGTCGTCCTTGATGCGGTAAAGGCACCTGCCGCTCCATGAACCGCGACCGGCCTAAGCTGAGCCTGAGCTTTCCCAATTAGCCATCCCATGCGAGACGGGATCGCTACGCGTTGGGGTGTCATTCCGCCCCCAACCGGACCCAGCCACCAGCGGCGCATTTTTCAACAGCCCCGGTCGTTTTTCTGATTACTTTGTAGCGTGCCACAAGCCTGATGGACGCCTTTCCCGGAACGGCCTCCTCACAGGTCATTTTGGTTGCGGCAACTCGTCGGCAAGTTTTGGGGCTGCCGCTATATACTCATGCGTGGGCGGGCCTTAATAGCGCGCCGCTTCCTCGCCTATCGAGAAAGCGGCGCCAGTCTCCGCCTGTTTAATCTTTCAACGACGGCTCAATTTGGAGCGTCAGCAGTAGCAGGTAACACCGACCGTCACGTTGTTCGGTGCCCAAGCCGTCAGCGGGGTGAAATACATGTTAGTGACAGGGCCGGGCGTCGGATTTCCCCCGTCACGTCCGTGAACCTGTCCGAGCGCAATCGACCCGGTGAAGACCGGGCCACCACTATCGCCTTCAAGGCTCTGCCGCGGATAGGTCGAGTTACTGTTCATTCTATAGAAGGCACCGTAACTATCCGTATAGGTGTATGGGTCGGTGTAACCGCATGTCTGACCTGTCGATCGGCCATACTTGCAAATATACTGCCCTTGCGCGACACCTTGCGCTCCAGTGACGGTAACGACCCCAGCACCGTTATAGAACTTCGGAACAACCAGATAGTTGTTTCCGCCGGAGAATGTGTGCCACTGGCTATCCACGCCGTTTGACACCCATTCTTGGCGAAATGCGAGTGAAACCCCGGTGGTTTCATCCCTGCCATTATTCTCGCAGTGGCCTGCGGTCGTCACGCCATAGAGCGAGCCGTTGGTTTGTTTGACGTTAAAGCCTCGCGTACATTCATTGATGTCGCCGTTAGAGAACGTGCCGCGATAGTTCTGGCCGCCCGGAACCTCCGTTGCCGTGAGAGCAATGCCGTCGAATTGCTCTATCTGCGTTCCAGGCGCCGCACGAAATCGCCCGCCAACAATCGCCGCGAGGGCGGAAGTGGGATCTTTCACCAATAATTTGATTTGCCCCGTTCGCGCATTGGTGGCGATCGTAGCGTTTGAGCCGAGCGATGAGAGATATCCCCGCGCCTGCGCCCCTATCTCAGACTCTGATACTGGTGCAGTGCGAACATCGAGAACGCTGGCGAGTTCACCTTTGCCGGCGAACTGACGTGCGGCGTTACCGATCGCTTCGAGGTCCGCAGCTACACCATAGATAGCAACACGGAAGTCGGATCCCGTAGTCGCTTCGGCCCCAGCGAAGCCTTTGGGAAAACGTGCCGAGAGCGCGGGCGCCAGACGCCCCAACTCTCCCATGATCCGCAAACGTCGCGACGCCTCTGCAACAGTAAGGCCCTCCGTCTTCGAGAGCTGTTTGGCAGTCGCATCGTCAGGATCGTTGAACGGTTCGTCAAACGTTGCAAGTCGAATGGTTTTCGTGTTCGATACGGCATGCGCTGCCGAAATCGCGACCGAGGCGAGGACGCAGGCTGCGCCAAGCCGAAAAGCACGCTTCTTCATCACCCTTCTCCTTCAACATAGCTACTGGTTACGTACGGACCTCCACATGCTTGGAGCTGCTGATATGCCTCTGGATCGCCTTGCAGGAACTCGATCGACCCATCACCGCCGCGGATCGTAACCTGCATTCCACTTTTGAAGAGGCGGCCATCGGGTGCCTTCACTGCCTTCGCGGTGCTGTCCCACACATGACCATGAGGCCAGATCAGCGTCCGCTTTGATCCAGAAACCATAAGGTAGGTACAGTTGCCGCGGTACGACAGCCGGCCATTTAAATGTTCCGGGATCACGATATCGGTAGGTGGAGATGCCGCTACGTACGGCGCTACAGCTGAGCATGCAGAAAGTTGAATGCAGCCGGTAAATACAAACAATCCCTTGAGAGCCACGGATCGTATGATAAAGCGAAACGGCATCTCTTATCGCTCCACCTGAGCGATATCACGCGAGACGACTCTGCTAAACGATACCCTCACCGGGTCGTTTGAAATAATGCTGTATGTTGGACTTTTGTCTGGCGTCAAGCCGCTTGCGCGCAAAGCTTTGTTGACTGGTTCGCCAGCGATCCGATTTAACACTTGCGGCAAGTTTGAGCTGCTAAGGCCCGAAAGCTCACCCTTGATTTCGCATCCGGCTGATCGACAATCTACGGAAATTTGCGTGGGAGCGCCAGCCGAGGCAAATACTTCTCTGATCTTGCCTTCGGTACCCGGTGCCCATGCGAGATCGCGGCTTTGGCTGTGAAGGGAACGCCGGACCCGTTCCGGATCGCCTGAAATATCGAATGCGCTACTCTTCTCCTCTGTGGTATCGGCCACGCGTGAGGAGATAGCGCTGGGGGTCAGGGAAGGCAATGCAGAGGAGCCGGTGACCACCTGGACCTCGCCGCGCTTATCGCTATAGGATCCAGATTGACGAAGAACCAGGGAACTGACAACGCCAAGCGCCGCCAAGGCAATAGCCAAAACGCCTAGTAGCCGAGGTGACTTGCGCCTTTCCATCACCGCAGGCTCCGATTAGCTTTGATATTAATTCCAGGCTTTAACATGCGATGTGTACAGCACGTTTGCTTCAAATTGATGTCACAGCAGTTGAAGATCGCTGAAAAAGGCCTTGGTGGAGGTTGACCCGATTTGGTTTACACCAAGCTCGCCGAGCTCCGAAAGCTGCTGCATGGTGGCCTCGACCCGGTGCGGACCCGTGAACTCACCGACGAGATGAGGGCGGCAGGGTTGCCGCTGTGATGGCGCCAAACCGGCATCCTGCGTCAGCGTATCAGCATTGTGCGTCCGTCTCACCGATCGTGCGCTGCGTCTCACGCAATGTGCGTCGAGCAACGCCATCCGTCTCAACTAATCTGCGCCGAAAACTCCCCTCTATTGCGCGTTTGGTCGAGCATCATTGCAGGCCGCTATAGATAGCGTTCTGCCAGCGTGCCTCCGAGGGAAAGGGCGTCATCCCATAGCCGGCTGGCATTGCCGGAAGAGACGGCAGGAGTATCGGTATAGCTGAAATGGTCGCGAATGGGCACGCGTCGGAGTTCACGCAGAACGTCTTCCCGGTCGCATCCGGCGAAGCAGGTCACTAGAATTCCGCGATTGCCCTGGCGGATCGACAGGCTTGGGGTGCTGTCGGAATGCGCCGGGCAAAGGCACATGGCGGTTCTGCCGTGCCATGTGCCGCCAAGTGCGCCAACAAGATCGATGAGTTGCTGCGAAGGTCGTTCGGCTGTGAGGGCCATGATCGGCTCCTTTCACAACCTCGGCCCCCCTCCCCTTCTCCACGAACACCGTTTTAGTGGTTATCGGAGAAGCAAGACGGAACAGATCGCGCGATGGGTCGTGCGAGACGCGACTCTTTTCATGTCTCGAAAGCAGTTGTTGGAGCGAATAGTCCCGGCTCGAGCCGAATCGCCGTGGACTGAGAGGTTCCATCTCTGACGCTGTGCCCGCCAATCATCTTTGAGATGATTCGCGTTGCTGTGAATGCCCGTTGTCTGAGCTTCAAAGTCGGACAAGACTTGAGGATAAGTCCTCAAGCGGCGCGTGCTGGCGAGTGACTCATCTTGATTTTCGTCCGGGTTTATAGGCGAAATGATACACACGCGGATGGTCCGGGACTCGGGGGCAATAAGAGGGCTTGTCCCTGCGCACGCCGGGTCAGGTCACCCTATTTGACTAACCACCCTGCATTTGGCATATCTGTCCGGGATTAGGGGCCATTATGCGGTGCTTTTCACGAACCGTGGCCGGTTTGGGTTCAAAAAGGGGACATGCCCATGCTGTCGGGTCAGATTCTCGATGCGATGATTACCTCGTGCGAGAATGCCAAGACCGTGCTGCGACAGGCGGCCATTGATCCATCCGATCGCAAAACGCTGAACATTTCAATGGGGGCGACAGTCGCCGCTGAATTGCTCGGCCGAACGCCGGAAGCGCTTTCCAAGGCTGAGGCGCGCGGACGCTTGCCCGCCCCCAAGACGGCCACCAACGGACGCCGATTCTACACGGTCGAAGATTTGATCGCCATTCGCGAGAAGCTCGGCATCAAGATGGGTAAATTGCCCTCCGAGCGCGCGGTCGTCATCGCCGTGCAGAACTTCAAGGGCGGCGTCAGCAAATCGACGACGGGCAAGCATCTTGCAGATTACCTTGCGCTGCGGGGATATCGCGTTCTTGTTGTCGATTGCGATCCCCAGGCGTCGATGAGTGTTATGTTCGACGTCAATCTAGAGGCATTGGTGGACGAGACGCACACGCTCTCGAACTTCCTCTCCCCCAGAATCGACGAAGCCGATTCGCTGCGAAAGACGATCCAAAAGACCGCGTGGCCGAATATCGATATCTGCCCCGCCAACCTGGGCCTCCAGGACACCGAGTGGGAACTGACAGCAACCATCGAGGAGGGCCCTACCGCCATTGCCGGCGCGTTCCGCATGCTGAGAATTGGCCTGGAAGAGGTCCGGCACGACTATGACGTCGTTATCCTCGATCCTCCCCCTGCCATGGGCTTTTTGGGCGTGAACACGTTGACGGCCGCGGACGGCTTGCTGATCCCCGTGCCGGCTCGGCAACTCGATTATCTTTCGACAATCCACTTCATGCAGACCTGTCGCGAAGCGATGGACCTCGTCTCGAAGTTCGACACTTCGATCGACTACGGGTTCATTCGCGTCGTCTGCACCATGTTCCAGCCCAACAGGACCAACGAGGCTCAAATGCTTCAGGTCATGGAGAAGACCTACGCTGGCCAGATGCTGTCGACGCCGATACTCCTGTCGGAAGAGATCAAGAATGCCGGGTTGTCGATGTCGTCGATCTACGAAATCAACAAACCATATGGGTCGCACCAGACGTACACGCGGTGCCGTGACAACCTCAACATGGTGTTTCGCGAGATCGAAAAGGATATTTGCAAGCAGTGGCCGTCGCGTATGGCGCAGGTCGGCACCGACAGACTGACGGAGGCGGCATGAGCAGCGCAGGGGGCCGGCGTCGCAGCCTACTGGCGAATGCCATCGAAAGCATCGGCACGACCCCTGCCCCCACGTCCGTGGCCGAAGTCGCGGATGCCGAGGCGCTGGTCGATCGCGATAAGCCGGTCGACGAACCTTCGACGCCCTCATTCCTGGAGCGGCGTGGTATTGCGTTCGATGAAATCGCCCGCACGGTCAAACGTCCGACTATCCGTCTGAAGCCCTCGGAATGCTCCATCTGGCCGGGCAATGCTCGCGATCATGCGGCGCTGAGCCACGAACGCTGTGCCTCGCTCATTGATTCCATCCGCGAGGAGGGGACGAACCGCGAGCCGGTTGTGGTGCGGCGGACGCCGAACGCCGAGACCCCCTACGAGTTGATCGTCGGCACCCGCCGGCATTTCTCGGTTTCCTGGCTGAATGCCAACAACCATAGCGAAATCGAGCTCGTAGCGCGTATCGAGACGCTCGATGACGAGGCCGCTTTCCGGCTCGCCGATTTGGAAAATCGAGAGCGCGAGGACGTCACCGATTTGGAGCGTGCGCGCAATTACAGGCACGCTGTCGACGCATATTACAACGGGGTTCGCACGCAGATGGCCGATCGCTTGGCCATCGCCAAGCAGAACCTCCACAACCTCCTCCAGCTCGCGGAGTTGCCGGACGAGGTCGTGGCAGCGTTCGCCGAGCCCGGAGACCTCAAGGTCCGACACGGCATGCGGCTCTCGCCCCTGCTGAAGAACGAACAGCACCGCGACGCGATCATCGCCGCAGCTATAGCCCTCGGTGCCGAGCAACAGGCGCTGAAGGACGCTGGAAGCGACAAGATTGAGGGTATCAAGGTCTGTGAGCGCCTGGCCGCAGCCGCAGTGGCTCCCGCGGCGTCGAAGAAGCCTGTACCCCGTGCCAAGCCGGCCCTCACCGCCGCCTCGGGTCGCGAGATCGGACAGGTTCTTGCTGATACACGGGCCAAGGGAATTACGATCAACATCAACCCCAAGGGCACAGCGTCGGTCGACGAGATCCTCGAAGCGCTCCGCCCTGCCCTTGAGAGTGCGAAGTTCAGTCGAAATTGAGTAAAATCTAGTTTAACGCTTTATTTTCAATTAGTTGGCTCCCGGTAAAATGCGTTTTACCGATGCCACGGGACACGAGATGCAACAGGATCACCGCGAAGACGGTCAAGTAGACCTCTTTCTCCCTCAGCTGACTGCGCTTCCTCTTCGGGATCAGCGCGAAACGATGGAGCGGCCCTTTTTCTCGCTGTCGAAGCGCAAGCGACTCAAGCCGATCGACTATGTCAGTCCGGATCGTAAGATCACCGTCCATGTCTCCGCTAATTCGGAATATGGTCTGGCGACTATCTACGACCTCGACATACTGATTTACTGCGCGTCAGTTTTGATCGAGCACAAGCGGCGAGGTGCCAACGACATCCCGCAGACGCTCCACGTCGTCCCATACGACATGCTGAAGACTCTGAAGCGCGAGGTTGGTGGACGCGCTTACGATCTTCTGGGCAATGCCCTCGACAGGCTCCAATCGACCACGGTGAAGACGAACATCCGCTCAGGAGATGCCGTCGAGACCACCTTCTCCTGGATCGACAGTCACAGCCAGCTTAAGGATCGGTCCGGAAACGTGCGGGGAATGAGAATTACCCTCGCGAAATGGTTCTACGACGGGGTGTTGATGGACGGCGGCGTGCTCGCCATCGATCCGGCTTATTTCTCGCTCACAGGCGGGCGCGAACGCTGGCTCTATCGGGTCGCGCGCAAACATGCGGGTGGGGCCGGAAGCGACGGTTTCGCCATCTCGATGCCAACGCTCTTCGAGAAATCCGGCGCGGAAGGCGATTATCGGCGCTTCAAGTTCGAGATGACCAAGATCGCTCGGGAGAACGATCTGCCAGGCTACTCCCTGGACATCGAACAGCGTGACGATGCCGAACCGCTGCTGCGCATGACCAGGCGCGATCGCGAGCCGTCCGAGGAGGGCAAGCCCTCCCCTGCCCTCGCCCAAGCCTCGCCTGCGGCCGTCAAGGAAAAGGCGCCCGAGGAACCGGCTATCTCCTTCCCCTCGAGCGGGCATATCTCGCATTCGGCATTCGGTGCGATCGCCCGCGCCAACCTGCCCAGCCCCCAACGCGACCACGGTCTCGTTGGAGACGATTTCCGGAACTTCCTCCGGCAGCGCGAGATAGCGTTCGACGCGAAGAACATCACACAGATATTCGCGACCTTTTGCGCGAAGCAGCGTCCGGTCAACTGATCGACGCCGTAGGCGCAATCCGCCAAAACGGTCTTTCAGGAACAGGGTCGAGAATGGCTCGCGCGCGCACGTCAACTTATCCGTGTGGACCGTTCCCGAAGTAGCGAGCCGGGCCCCGGACCCGTCTGTATGGCGCCCCATCAAATGTGCGTGGGCTGCGAAGATCCAACCACGCGCGATCCTTTGCCAGCCTTCTTCTCGGATGAGCTTTGCCGGGCACAGCTGCGCCAGCGGGAGGATCGCCCGTTCCACCTCTCCAGGCAGCCGTCACGGTACTTAGAGAACGGCGCTTATAGGGTGGGATTTGTGATCAGATTGCCCGGATCTGATAGCTGAATCACTGACCGGCTGACGCCGGTAGGATCAAGCGGTGGGGCTGAAGCCGTCCTTGTGGGTATGTCGGTCGAGGTAACGCATGATGATGTCATCGGTGATGTTGCCGGATGTGGTCGAGAAGTAGCCGCGCTGCCAGAAGCGTTGGCCCCAATATCGTTTGCGGATGTGCTCGAATTCCTGTTGGATCTTGCGGGATGAGCGCCCCTTGGCCCGGCGCACGAAGTCGCTGACCGAGACGTGCGGCGGGATTTCGACGAACATGTGTACGTGGTCCTTCGACAGCGCGCCGTTGATGATCTTCACGCCCATCTCGGCACAGACCTGACGGATGATCTCGCGCACCCGTAGCCGAACATCGCCGATCAGCACCTTGTACCGATACTTCGGCGCCCAAACGAGATGGTAGCGATGATGGAATGTGGTGTGACAACCGGACCGATACGCCATAGCCTGTAACCTCGGGAAAAGCGGAAGCTTCACGCCTTCGGCGGCTTCCGCTTTTCCCGAGGTTACAGGCTAGCACGCGAGTCTGTGGCTGAAGCCAGTATCCGACTGAAGTCGGAGGGGTTCCTCCTTGCTAGAGGACTCTAAAGGTCAAACTGTCGACGCTCCAAAGAGGCTGGGGAGGGGAGGGGGAGTCATCCTCGCTGCTTCGATGCCGTTCCTGAAATACCGTGAATGCTTCGACTGCAAACGCCTCCGGGAGCGCTAGACATCCACAATCGGCGCCCATCGCCTGGCCAAGCCCCGTTCTCAATGTACCGTCGAGATCACTGGCCGGCTCCCGAGAAACCTCGAAACTTCGCGGTCCAGGCAGCCGAGCGGGATGCGCTCAAGGCAACAAAACGTCGAGATCATCGCCGTTTTAGGTCAGTTCCGCAGGGTCCCGTTCCTAAAAGACCGTCAATGATTCGCCCAAGGACTCGGGAGGGCCGCGGAAATGCCGCTCGACTCCTCCGAACACAGGGCGGCCTCGCCTGACGCCTATAGTTCGACAACGAGCGCTGCCGGGTGTAACATGCCTGAAAGGCACGGAAAACAGCCACTTTGCGGACGAGTAAAACGCGTTTTACTCCCTTGGAGACGTCCTGTGGCCCGCGCCGTGCCCACGGTATTTCAGGAACGGGGCACGGTACATGAGGAACCGAATCACGGTTCAATGGGAACGCCCCGCAGGGTATTTCAGGAACGGCCAAACGGTATAATGGGAACGGCGCTGAACTCCCGACTCGCGCTGAATCGGCGAGTCGCGAAAGATCCATCCACAGCTTAACTTTTTATCCTATTCTCTAAAGAGATTAACACGCCTGCGGCGCTCCCTTCTTTTGAAGAATTGATTGGAAAGAAGGGGAAGGGACGATCGCCGCGCACTAAGCACGTCGTCCACCCAAAAAGCTCCGTCGCGTGCGTCGCCTCACACACCCGACCGCAGATCGACGTCGATTATCGCGGCGCCTAGACTCCTTGCAAGCCAGCCATCGCGGAGCACCTCACTACGCTCAGGTCGCCGAGGGCACCGTGACAGGAGCCATTTTCCAAGACCCGAACGAAGTCCGACCTGCACTGAGCGCCGCCAGCAGCCCGCACAGCGTGTTTCCGCTCTCGGCTATCCCCACGGCAAGCAAAGCGCCCAGAAGGCCGCTGTGGGGCCTTCCTGCCAAGCCTGATCACGAGAAGCATGCCGTTGTGGGTCAGAGAACCCGTGGACTGGACATTGCAGCTACCGCCTTCAACTATCGATAGACGATAGCCGCCGACTGCAGAGCTCGTGTTTCACCACTGGGACAAGGGGAACGAGACCGCGCTCGCCGGCAAATCAGTTCTTGCTGCATCCAGCGCTATGAATTGCGAACAGGGGAGGGGAGGCAGCTACCCCTTTGGTGAAAGGTTTGCCGGCGCACCTCGGTAGAGAGGCCCCGGCCAGCCGACGACATTCCAATCGTTCGACAGAAGGATGCTCCGGTTGATAGACCGGTTCATCAGACCGGGCGGCAAGCGAAAGATCCTCCTGCGGACTGTCGTTCACAAACTCTCGGCGCGATGCTGGAGAAGCTTGTCGATGTTCTCCATCTCGCGATCGAAGGCATCGAAGACCTCCGACAGCTCGCGGCTCGCTGGCGGGGGAGGGACCACGTTGCGCGGCCGTCCACGCTTGGGCGCTGCAAAGCCAAACTCGATGGCAAGGTCCGTGCTCAGGAACACGCGCCAGGTCCGCCGCTGGGTGATCTCCACGAGCAAGCCGCAGTCGACGGCACGGCCCAGCAGTTTGCTCGCGCCGGCAACGCTCATGCTGAGCAGCTCCGCCAGCGACTGAGGCGAGAGCAGTGGCCGGTGATGGAGGAGGGCCGCGAGCCCCGGGAGGTGGCCAGGTCGATATTCCGCGACGATCGCATGCTGGGCCGCGCGATGGAGCTTTTCCAGCTCGTGCAACCGTGCGAGGTTTGCGGTGGCGCTTGCCTCAAGGCTGCGCATGGCCGCATACCAGTCCTCGTCTCCGACAGTTCGCTTCAGCCTAAACGCCTTCACGCCGCCCACGAGGCAGGGCAGGGGAGTGGTCACCATCCCCTTGTCGCGCAGAGCGAAGGGCAGCGAGAGCCAGGGCAGGGCGGTGCTGTCGAGACGCGCATGCTGGCGGACCCGATCGAGCGCGCGGATCAGCGGCGAATGGTCCGCGGCTATCTCGATCTCGCCGATCGCGGTCGGGAGCGCGTCGCGCCAGGCGAGGGGGTCGGGATCGCGCAGCGCCGCTTCCCAGGCGGGAAAGCGATCGAACAGGTCGAGGTTGGTCGACCGCAGCGGCCGGCCGGGGATTTGCAGCCCGCAGCCCCAGGAAAATACGTCAATTTCGTCGATCTCGGCCGATTGCAGTTGCAGGGCCCGGGTGTAGCCACTCCAGGCGGCGCGGCGTGCCCAGGCCGATGCCACCGAACTAACGCAAAACCGGGCATCGAGACGCGTAATGGCGGCCGTGCAGGAGGCGATCGCGGAGACCATCTTCGCGCTGTAGGCGGGGCCGTAGCGGCTGTTCGAGAGAGGCGCGTCCACGCCGTCTTTTAACCCAGAGCTGCTCTCAGTCAAATTGGCTCGTATGCGTAGTCGTGATAATGGGAGATTATCACGACCCTATTATTATGAGAAGGACCGGGCTATGTCTCGCCGTCATGGCGAAAACGGCCCTCACCCGCAGGCAAAGCACGCCGCCCGCCGGCGCCGACGACGTCGTGGGCGAGGTCCGCGCGCTGGCTATCGACAAGGCGGCGGTCGATCCGCAGGTCATCGCGGCCGCGGCGCGGGCCTGGTCGCCGAACACGATCCGCGCGTTCCTTTCCGACATGAAGCTCTGGGATGCTTGGTGCCGGCGCACCCGAGTGCGGGCAGGGGAGGCGACCGCCGAGACCGTCGCGGCCTATGTCCGCGCGCTGTCGGGTCAGGATCATGATGAGGCGACGCGGGCGACGCCGCAGAGGGCGGCCGCGACGATCGCGCGCTATCTCGTCAATATCGGCTGGGCCTATCGCATGGCGGGGCTGGACGATCCGACCGCAGCCCCGCTCGTGCAGCTCGAGCACAAGGCGGCGCGCAAGCTTCTCGGCACCCGCCAGACGCAGGCGCGGGGTATCCGCTACAAGGGCGATGTCAGCGATCTCGACGCGCCGGCGAGCGGCGTGAGCCTCGCGGTCCTCCTCAAGGCCACGCGCCGCGATCTCCTGGGCGCGCGCGATCGCGCGCTACTGCAGGTCAACTATGATACCGGCTGCCGGCGCTCCGAACTCGCGGCGATGCGTATCGAGCATATCGACGGGCCCGACGTCGACGGGGCAGGGGTGGTCGAGATCGGCCGCAGCAAGACCGATCAGGAAGGGCAGGGGGCTCTCGCCTATCTCTCGCCCGCGACCATGCGCGCGATCGCTGAATGGTGCGACAAGGCCGGGATTGCGCGCGGGGCCCTGTTCCGGCGCGTCGAAACCTGGTTCGATGGCTCGATCCGCGGTGTGGGAGAGGAGGCGCTCAACCCCGGCACGATCACGCTCATCTACAAGCGGTTGATCCGCCAGGCATTCGACAAGAAACTGCTGGGGGCGATGAGCGAGGCCGAGCTCGAGCGCTGGGTCGCGGCCGTGTCGAGCCATTCGATCCGGGTTGGCGTGGCGCAAGACAATTTTGCGGCAGGAGAGAGCCTGCCCGCCATCATGCAGGCCTATCGCTGGCGCGATCCCAAGACGGTCATGCGCTATGGCGCGAAGCTGGCGGCCAAGAGCGGAGCGAGTGCGCGTCTCGCGAAGCGTTTCGGCGGTGAATGACAGGTTTTAGCTGTCCGCGTTTGGACAGTCGCAAACCGATGACCTGGCGCGGTTGGGCAGTGAGCGACACCGACATGCCTCAACGACCGAAGAAGCGAGCTCGCCGTCGGGCCGGCCCTAGCGCGCACCGATGGGGGCGAAGCCGCCGACCGGCGGGAACGCCTGTGCGCACTGCGACGTTCTTCTCGTCAGCGCGAGCATGCGTGACTGAACCTCTCCGGCTCGAAACCAAATCCCAAAGTGGAGGGCGGCATGGCCCGCATGTCGAGCGATTTCTTCGTCCAGCGCCTCAAGGATTGGGGCGTGAGCCGAATCTACGGCTATTCTGGCGATGGCATCAATGGCGTGCTGGGGGCGCTCCAGCGCGCCGAGAAGGAAGGCTCGGGCATCGAGTTCATCCAGGTCCGCCACGAGGAGATGGCGGCCTTCATGGCGACGGCGCATGCGAAATTCACCGGTGAGCTCGGCGTCTGCCTGTCGACCGGCGGTCCGGGCGCGACCCACCTGATCACCGGGCTCTATGACGCCAAGCTCGACCATGTCCCGGTCCTCGCGATCGCGGGCCAGGCCGAGAGCACCGTGCGCGGTGCAAGCTATCAGCAGGAGCTCAATCTCGACCGACTGTTTGCCGACGTCGCCGCCTATGTGCAGGAGGCGAGCGCGCCGGCGCAGGTCCGCCATGTGACCGATCGCGCGATCCGGATCGCGGTCGCGGGCAACGCGGTCTCAACCATCGTGCTGCCCAAGGACATACAGGATACGAAATATGAGGAGCCGGGCCAGGCGCACGGCTTCACCCGCTCGGGCACCGGCTATGCACATCCGATCGTCGTCCCGCAGCCCGCCGATCTCGCGCGCGCGGCGGAGGTACTGAATGCAGGCGCCAAGGTCGCTATCCTGATTGGGGCGAGAGCCCGCGGCGCGTCGGCCGTGGTGACCGAGGTCGCCGACCTGCTTGGCGCCGGCGTCGCCAAAGCGTTGCTCGGCAAGGATGTCCTGCCTGACGATCTGCCGTTCGTGACCGGGGCGATCGGCTTGCTCGGGACCAAGCCATCGTCCGACCTCATGCGCGAGTGCGACACGCTTCTGCTGATCGGCACGGGCTTTCCCTGGGCCGAGTTCCTGCCGAAAGACGGGCAGGCGAGGGCCGTGCAGGTCGACATCGACGCATCGATGCTGGGGCTGCGCTACCCCGTCGAGGTCAACCTGCATGGAGATGCGGCCGAAACGCTGAAAGCGCTGATCCCGCTGCTCCAGCGCAAGGATGATCGCAGTTGGCGCGAAGGCATCGAGAAGGCGACTGCGCAGTGGTGGCAGACGCTCGAGGAACGCGCCATGGCGGAAGCAAAGCCCGTCAATCCCCAGCGCGTGGTCTGGGAAATGTCGCCGCGTCTGCCCGCCGACGCGATCGTCACCTCGGATTCGGGCTCATGCGCCAACTGGTACGCGCGCGACTATCGCGTGAAGGTCGGGCAGCGTGCCTCTCTCTCGGGCGGTTTAGCCTCTATGGGCGCTGCGGTTCCCTATGCGATCGCGGCCAAGTTTGCTTATCCTGATCGGCCCGTCGTGGCGCTGGTCGGCGACGGCGCAATGCAGATGAACAATCTGGCCGAACTCATCACCGTCCAGAAATATTGGAAGCAGTGGCGCGATCCGCGCTTCATCGTCTGCGTCTTCAACAACGGCGATCTCAACGAGGTCACGTGGGAACAGCGGGTGATGGAAGGCAATCCGCGTTTCCCGACGACGCAGGATATTCCGGACGTCCCCTACGCGCGCTTCGCGGAATTGCTGGGGCTTGGCGGCATCTACGTCGATGATCCATCCGCGCTTGGGCCGGCGTGGGAAGTTGCGCTCTCCGCCGATCGCCCGACGCTCATCGAGGTGAAGACCGATCCCGAGGTCGTGCCGTTTCCACCGCAACTGACGCTCGAGCAGGCCAAGGGTCTGATGAGTTCGATGGTGATGGGAGACAAGGGCCTGGGCACGATGATCGCCGACACGGCGCGCCAGCTCCTGGTAACTAATGCGCGATTCAGCGGTTAATGGACCGTCAGCATCTTGCTGCTAGGTGGTCGGCATGCCCCAAGCGACACTTCAGGCCTGGCTTTCACTCTATGTGAGAACGGCAGAGGAATATTCGGCCACGCTAGCGGCGGGATAGTCCCGCTGCGGGCGGCGTAAAAGTCGTCCACCTTGAAGCCTTTCTGCCGAGTCAGGGAGGTGTGGGGATCTACAGCGTGGAACTTTATCTTCAGGTCCGTTTGGCTTGCGCGGATGGCATGAGCCAACGGGCGGCGGCGAAGCGTTTCAATGTGTCGCGCGATACGGTGCGCAAGATGCTGTCGTTTTCATCGCCGCCGGGTTATCGGCGACAGTCTGCGCCGCGGCGCCCAAAGCTGGACGGGTTTGTGGCGATCATCGATGGATGGCTTGAGGGGGACCGCGGTGTCCCGCGCAAGCAGCGCCATACGGCGAAGCGGGTATTCGACCGTTTGCGCACCGAACATGGTTTTACCGGCGGCTATACGATCATCAAGGATTACATCCGGGAGCGCGAGCAGCGCAGCCGGGAGATGTTCGTGCCGCTGGCGCACCCGGCGGGAGATGCACAGGCCGATTTCGGGGAAGCTCTGGTGGAGATCGGCGGGGTGGAGCAAAAAGCCTACTTCTTTGCGCTCGATTTGCCGCACAGTGACGCCTGCTATGTGCGGGCCTATCCGGCGGCGGTGGCGGAGGCTTGGGTTGACGGACACGTTCATGCCTTCGCGTTCTTCGGCGCGGTGCCGCGTTCGATCGTTTACGACAACGATCGCTGCCTTGTGGCGAAAATCCTGCCAGACGGCACGCGCAAGCGTGCCACGCTGTTCAGCGCTTTCCTGTCGCATTATGTGATCCGCGACCGCTATGCCCGCCCGGGCAAGGGGAACGAGAAAGGCAATGTGGAAGGGCTGGTAGGTTACTGCCGCCGCAATTTCATGGTGCCGATCCCGAAGTTCCCGACCTGGGAGGCCTTCAACCTGTGGCTGGAGGAGCAATGCCGCAAGCGCCAGCAGGACAAGGTGCGCGGGGAGAGCGAGACTATCGGTGAGCGCTTGCAGCGCGATCTGGCGGTCATGCAGCCTCTGCCCGCTACACCCTTCGAGGCCTGCGATCAGACGAGCGGGCGGGTCTCCTCGCAATCTCTGGTGCGCTACAGGACCAACGATTATTCGGTTCCGGTAGTCTGGGGCCATCAGGAGGTCTGGATCAGGGCCTATGTCGATGAAGTGGTGATCGGATGCCGCAGCGAAGTTATCGCCCGTCATCCTCGTTGCTATGCCCGCGAGGAGGTTATCTTCGCCCCGCTCCACTATCTCCCGCTGATCGAGCAGAAGATCAACGCATTCGACCAGGCCGCCCCTTTGCAGGGCTGGGATTTGCCCGAAGCGTTCGGGACGCTGCAGCGGTTGATGGAAGGGCGCATGCACAAACATGGCAGGCGCGAATATGTACAGGTGCTGCGCCTGCTGGAAACGTTCACCATCGCCGATCTCCAGGCGGCGGTGGAACAGGCCATCGACCTTGGCGCCATCGGCTTCGATGCCGTCAAGCACCTCGTCCTGTGCCAGGTCGAACGCGTACCGCCGAGGCTTGACCTGGACGTCTATCCCTTCCTGCCACGCACGACGGTCGAGAAGACCGTTGCCAGAGTCTATATGAGCCTGCTGTCCGACAGGCAGGAGGCCGCATGAGCGATCAAGCACCGGAAATCCTTCTCGCTCACCATCTCAAGGCGCTCAAGCTGCCTACGTGCCTGCGAGAGCATCACAAGCTCGCCCGGCAATGTGCCGCTGAAGGCGTCGATCATATCCGCTTCCTCGCCCGTCTCGTCGAGATGGAGATGATCGACAGGGAGCGTCGTATGGTCGAGCGGCGCATCAAGGCCGCGCGCTTCCCCGCCGTCAAAAGCCTCGACAGCTTCGACTTCGCCGTCATCCCCAGGCTCAACAAGATGCAGGTGCTCGAGATGGCGCGCTGCGAGTGGATCGAGCGGCGTGAGAACGCCATCGCTCTGGGGCCATCGGGCACCGGGAAGACGCACATAGCTTTGGGGCTCGGACTGGCAGCATGCCAGAAAGGACTGTCGGTGGGCTTCACCACTGCGGCGGCGCTGGTCAGCGAGATGATGGAGGCGCGCGACGAGCGGCGTCTCCTGCGCTTCCAGAAGCAGATGGCCGGATACAAGCTGCTCATCATTGACGAACTGGGCTTCGTACCGCTCTCCAAGACCGGTGCCGAACTGCTGTTCGAGCTGATCTCCCAGCGTTACGAACGCGGCTCCACCTTGATCACCAGCAACCTGCCCTTCGACGAATGGACCGAAACCTTCGGATCCGAGCGTCTCACAGGTGCGCTCCTTGATCGCCTGACCCATCACGTCAGCATCCTCGAGATGAACGGCGAAAGCTATCGCCTCGCTCACAGCCGGGCCCGCAAGGCCAAAACCAGACCCTAAAAATCAAGCCAATGCCGGGGGGAGTGGCCCTCGGGCTACGCCCTCACGCCACTCCCCCCGGCGTGTAACTCGATGGCCTGGTTTTACGCCGCCCCATGGCCGACTTTTGCTCCGCCGTTGACAACGTCTGAGGAAGGGGAAGGCGGACCGGCTGTTGTGAACCGGGAGGATCATCCGACCCGGTGACAACCGGAGTTAACCCAATGCGCAGCATCCTCGCCTTCTACGAAATCGACCGTGAGTGGGGTGGCCCCGAGGAGGGGGGCTGGTGGTACGATACCGGCACCTTCGTCCGCGTGATCGCCCTCCATTACCATGACAAGGCCGCGGTCGCGGCGATGCGCCGCGCCAATCGCCTGCTCGACCGCCTGCAGCGGCATCGCCCGCCGGTGGATTCGGCCGCCTACACCGGCGGACGCTTCCGCGCCTTCAGCTTCTCCGGCCTCCCGCCCGCGCGGTTTCCCGCGCGTCGCCCGCAATATTCCTGATCCCAGCGAGAAAGGACCAGCGCATGTACCGCGTCCATTATTTCGACACCAGCGAAGCCGCGCATGACGCCTGTCTCGATGACGGTCCCTGCATCGAGGAAGGCGACGTTCTCGCCATCCTGTCGGAGGGCGTCATCGGTCTCGCCTCGACCGATCCGATCGCCGTCACCCTCGACCCCGGCGCACTGCGCATCGTCCGCCCGATGGCGATGGACGTGCTGCTAGCAGAACTCGTCCACGGCGCCTCCCAGATCCGCCGCGCGGTCGCGACCGCCCTCCTGCACCATTTGCCCGTGCAGCCCCATTTCCTCGCCTTCGTCGCGCCGGCGCTGCCCTATCCCTATCCGCAGACCGTCGTCGCGCTCTCGTTCGACGACATCATGCTGACGATCGACGCGATCGACCACCGCATCAAGACGCTCGAAAACCGGTTGGGCTCACTCGAATCCGACAGCGCGCACGCCTTCTTCCTGCAACGCTCGATCGATCACCTGTCGAGCGCCAGGAAGCGCCTCATGCGACATCCGCGACCGCCTCGCTGAACGACACGGCATCGCCCCGCGACGATGCCGGCACCGGCTGCGCCGGAAGGAGAGAGGGACCGGATCGGCATCCTGGACATGGGGTCCGGGCATTTTGCCGAAAGGTCACGATCATGTGCATCGATCCCAACGCCGAGCCCGTCGCCTTCGCGCTCGACACCAAACTCTGCCACCTCCTGCCGACGCTGACCGAGCCGCACCGCGAAGCCATCGCCCAGGATCTCGCGCGCACCGCCATCTTCATGGCGACCGCAATGGCGGCCGACATGGCGCAGGACGCGGTGAACGGCCTCGTGCCGATCCCGAAGATGCCGACGCTCGGCAAGCCGCCCGCACCCGCGCTCGTGCCACAGGCCCAAACGCCGCGCGATACCGTGCTGCTGACCTCCGCGGTCGCGCCCGTCGTCACGATCAAGGCGAAGACCACCGACGTCACCGTCGCCGGCTTCGACCAGCGTCAAGGCTACACGTTCGGGATCGACAACAAGTCCGACCGGCTGATCGACATCCGCCACGCCGGCAAATGCTGGTGCATCGATCCGACCGACGAGGCGACCGACGTCGTCAGCCGCGCGATCGGCGCGCTCGCCGCGGCGCACGCCGATATCGGCACCGCGCTCACCGACCAGCTCGCCCACTGAGCACCGACATCGTCCGCCTGCCGCACGATCCACCGTCCGCGTGAAGACGCGGTCGGTGAGGGGCGCTCATCGCGCCCTGCCCGGCCGAAGGGCCGGGGAGGGGAGGAGGATTGAAGATCGGTGTCGAGGACATGGGGTCCAGCACGACATCACAGGAGACACGTCATGAACATCGGTCAGATCAAGCAGAACGACGCGGGCATTTTCATGGGCCGCATTTCCACCCTCGCCGTCGCGATGACGATCGCGCTCAAGCCGGTCCAGTCGTCCAACCCGCGCGCGCCGCGCTACGAGATCCACGCGCTCACCCCGGGCCGGACGTGGGTGCAGGTCGGGGCGTTCTTCGAACTCACCTCGAACAACACCGGCGAGGCGTTCCTGAACGGCCGCATCGACGATCCGTCGCTCGCCGCGCCGCTGCAGGTCTCGGCCTTCCGCCAGGACGACGGCTCGTACAACGTCGTGTGGCAGCGCGCCCAGAAGCGCCGCGATGTCGGTGCCGCGCTCGGCGTCAAGGCGGATGACGATCTGTCGCCGCCGTTCGGCGCCGATGGCGGCCCGGTCGGCAACGGCCCCGATCACGATGCGGGCGCCACCGACAACGGCCTGGGCGAAACCACCGCCCCGGTCGAGGAGCCGGTCGGCAAGGGCCGCGGTCGCCGCCAGCGCGTCGCCGAGGACGCCTGATCCACCCCCGGTGCCGTGCACTCCCTCACGGCACCGCATGGCGCACGGGCGCGCCCCCTTTCGCTCCCGCACGCCGAAACTCGGGGCGACGCCGGCATACGGCGTCGCCTTTCTTTTTGCCTTATGGGCTTCAGTCTCAATTCAACACCGTATCGGAACGACAGTGTAACAATAGTTTCGCTTTATCGCCCTATAAGCACAGGTTATCGCAGTTCGAACCTGGGCCACGCTCAAGGGAAGGGGGTGCTGAATGGATAGCCGGGCGAATGGTGATGACACCGCTCGCGGGACCGGCTCGTCCACTTCATCCCGAGGTCCCGACATGGCCGACCGCGTTTCCGTCTCCATTACGATCGGAGGGAAACTTCCCGCCGATCGACTGCCCGAACTGTACAAACTCGCCGATTTCTACGGCCTCTCGACCGAATGGGGGGGAGAACCGCTTGAATCCGTTACATCCGGCGAACCCCTGCGCCTCCATGCTCACGAGGTCCAGGACGGCAATATCGAGGATATCGAGGACTTCTGCTGCACCAACGACCTTCCGTTCAGGACGTGGTCGGGAGGCTCGCCCGGGTCGTTCTCGCCCGAAGTTCGGGTCTGGCCAGGTCATGGTCCGCGCGCGATATTCTCGGCCGACGACAACGAAAGCGTCGTGCTGACGCTTCAGGAATACAATGCTCTAGGTGACCTCGCCGCGATCGGTGAGCACTTCCGGTTGGGTGGCTTCAAACCGCCTGCGCTCTCCATCGTCCCGGGAAAGCCAGAGACCGATAGCTAACAGCGCCATCGGCGCATCCTCCTGACCTAGCCCGATCCGCGTCCCGCACGCACCACCGTCCGCGTGAAGAACGCGGTCGGTGAGGGGCGCTCATCGCGCCCTGCCCGGCCGAAGGGCCGGGGAGGGGAGGAGGATTGAAGATCGGTGTCGAGGACATGGGGTCCAGCACGACATCAGGAGACACGTCATGAACATCGGTCAGATCAAGCAGAACGACGCGGGCATCTTCATGGGCCGCATTTCCACCCTCGCGGTCGCGATGACGATCGCGCTGAAGCCGGTCCAGTCGTCCAATCCGCGCGCCCCGCGCTACGAGATCCATGCGCTCACCCCGGGCCGGACGTGGGTGCAGGTCGGCGCGTTCTTTGAACTCACCTCCAACAACACCGGCGAGGCGTTCCTCAACGGCCGCATCGACGATCCGTCGCTCGCCGCGCCGCTCCAGGTCTCGGCCTTCCGCCAGGACGACGGCTCGTACAACGTCGTGTGGCAGCGCGCCCAGAAGCGCCGCGACGTCGGTGCCGCGCTCGGGGTCAAGGCGGACGATGGCGAACCCGCGCTGCCCTTCACCGCCGATGGCCGTGACGTGGCGACCTCGGGCGCAGGCGATGACACCGGAGACGGGCTGGGTGCCAGCACCGCGCCGGTCGACGAGAGGGTCTGACCGGCATCGGGCGGCGCTGACGCGTCGCCCGTATCGCCACCTCGACGGGGATCGCTTCATCGCCGAAGCGGTCCCTGTTGCCGTTAGTGCCTGTTGCAGCCGCGCGGTCCGTGGTGTACGGATTGTCTTCCGTTTTACGGAAGATACGGATTCCCATGTAACAGAAAGATGGCCGTTACAACATTGGCAGGACCAGATGAGGGTCCCATCCTGGACGGACGCAGGGCTTAATCGATCCCCGGCCGCGTAACGAAAGATGAGGGAAACCATGACCCCTACAATCGAAAAGGCCAGATCGACCGACGTGTCGAAGCGGTTCGGCTTCTATTACGACGAGGCGATGACGCATCCGATCGCGATCGAGCGCAACGGCGCTGCCCGCGTGGTCATGCTACCCGCCTCCGAGTTCGAACGCTTGTCCCGCCTCGATCACCTCGCGCTCTCGCCGCAGGAGTTGAGCGATGAAGCCATCCACGCCATCAGGACCGCGACGCCCAGCGCCGGGTCCGTCCAGAACGATCAGTACGTCGATTGAACCGCAAGCCGGTGACCTGATCTGGTATTTCTACCTCTGGCGGCATGAACATAACCGGGGCGACGAGGACGGCTCGAAACTCCGCCCCTGCATGGTGGTTGGCAGCTATCGCTCAGCCGGAAGGCTCCGTGTCCTGATGGTGCCACTGACGACGCGCGATTATTCACCGGCTGCATCCGTCCCTCTGCCGCCGCGATTCATTGAGGCCTTCGGCCTCGATGACCGATCACGCATCGTGTGGGACGACGTGAACGATTTCGCATGGGTCGGACCCGACGTTCGCGCCGGTAACGACGGTAGCACCATCATCGCCGAGGTGCCGAGCCGCATCGTACAACGTGTCGCGGCGCTGATCGTCGAGCATCGGATCACCCCCACCCGGCGAACCGAGTAGGCGATCGATCCTCGCCAACCCGAAGGGCGGCGCCCGCAGACACAGCCCGGTTCGCTGGCCGAGTGGAAAGATCATCACGATCGGCGATGATCCCGCAGCCGGGCGGCGCGTAAAGCCGTCGCTGTTCTGCCAGCGGGTATCGGCAGGCGTTTGCCCCCTATGGCGATGAGGACGCCCCTGTCCGATGCGGTCGCCGGCGATCGCCCTGGCGAGGATCGGCCGTCGGGCGACCTTGCGGCATCCGGTCTCCTTGCCGGTGCGTCGTCGCCCGGGCGCGGCCGTCCTTGTCGAGCTTCGGAGCGGCACCACGTCGGTCAGCGAGCGACGCTGGCGGCACGCCTGCCTTCGCGCCGGGTCGTTCGGGGGTACGGGTCAGGCGACCGACATGAGCGGTTCACGAGGTTTGTCCATGGCAATGCCTGCGGGAACCTTGGGCTGATCGACGGCCCATCCGCCGTTTCGTGTCACCTGCGCCGCGCCCCGGGGCCTCGCAACCCCTTTGGCAGGGCCGTGTTGCCGCGCTTCGCGCGGCTGCCCGCACCACCCCTGCAAAAGGGGTTCCCCTCCGGTCGACCAGGCCCGCCGCCTGCGCGCCGGCCCAGCTCGCCCTCCGGTGCGACGCCCCGAACCGCGACGCCCTTCAGGTGACACCGGCGGACGGACCGCCGACCAACCCAAGGAGGCAATGCCATGAACAACGTGAACCTCGTCGGCCGCCTGACCCGCACCCCCGAACTGCGCGAAGTCAATCGCGCCACCAGCGTCGCGACCATCTTCGTGGCGACCGATCGCCCGAAGCTCAACAAGGACGGCCACACCTACAAAGGCGACGACGGCTTCACCGTCAAGGAGACCGAATACCACAAGGTCACCTGCTTCAACGGCCTCGCCAAGGCGATCGCCGGCAACCGCAAGAAGGGCGACCTCATCGCCATCGAGGGACGCCTGCACTACACCCGCTGGCAGGACAGCGACGGCAACGACCGCTACGGCTGCGAGATCATCGCCGATCGCGCCGAGTTCTACTGACCGGCCAGCGAACCGGGCGGCGCCTGCGGGCGTCGCCCTTCGCGCATGCTTCATCATCGCCCGCGCAGGACGCCTCGCCCACGGTGCTTCGCACCGCGGCCTTGCGCCAGCGCGCGCTCACCTGAAAGGTCCGGCACCATGACCGTCCAGCGCGACATGTTCGACGGCGACCCGTTCGCGCCCGAGCCGATACCTGCGGCACCGGACCCGGTCGCTCGGGTCGACGAGCCGGCACCCGCCGGCGGCGACCACGACGGCAATGCCGTCGCGCTCGCCCCGCTGGCGGTGCCGTGCGGCTTCCGCAACCGTCGCAATGAACCCTGCCGGCGTCTCGCCGAGCTACCCATCCTGATGAACGGCCAGCCCTTCGTCCATCGTGGTCACCAGCTGCTCCAGTGTCCGCGTTCCTGCTGGCTAGACGATGACAGCGCGGTCGAGCCGGACATTGCTGACCGGATCGGTGAAGATATCCGGTTCGCAACCGAACCGGATATCCAGACCGACCCGCACGGCGAGGACCCCGATGCCAACCGCGATCCAGACGACCCGGGAATCCAGGAGATGCCGGATTACGATGCCGGGGATGACGGTGGCGAGTATGAATGGGACTGATCCTGCTGATCCTGCTGTGCTGGCTGTGGGACGGCCGTAGAGGGGCAGGGCGGGGCGTCCCGCCTTGTGGGCGGGACCGGGCTCTATTCGGCCCTGGCGGGCCTCACGGAGCCCCCTGGCGGGGTCTCCGCCCTGCGGGTGCCGATCCCTATGCCGGCGCCGGGCGTCCTGCGCGCGGGCGGCGGCAGCTGGCTCGCCCTCCCGGGCTCACTGGCGCTGCCTTTGCGGCGCTGCGCCTGGCGGCGCATCACCGCCGCCCGTGCTCGGTCCGACCCGGCGTGCCCACCACAACATAATATTTTCTCTCTCTGTGATGAGGAAGTCTGGCATGCGGGGTTGGCGGGCCGTCAAGGACGCGCGGTCCCCCCAATTTTCACGCACCCTTCCGCCTCCGCTTCGCTCCGCCTCCAGGGCACGAGAAAATCGGCTCCCCCGCGCGCGAGCGTTAACCGGGGTCCGCGACCCTGCGGGCCGCGGCTTCCCGGTTAACGTCCCTGACCGCCCTGACCGCCGCATGCCGGATGAGATTCCTCACCGAGAGAAGGTGAGATTTTCAACTCATGGAGGCTATCATGACCAAGTACAGCAACTTCAACGACATGGGCCGCGCGATCAACGAGCGCCGCGCCGACGAGGACACCACCGAGACCTATCAGGGGGCGTTCATCGAGGCGAGCGAGATGGCCAAGCTTTCCATCGTCAGCGAAGCCGAAAAGCTGGACATGCCCGACCCGGAGCAGGCCGCGCACGCCGTCGAGCAGATGCTGGCGACGATGTTCGACGTGTTCCGCGACACCCGCATGGAAGAATTCGCCGCCGATCTCGCATGGGGTTTCGTCAACAGCTTCCACATGGTGGCCAAGCGCATCGAGGGGCGGGAGGATGACGCCGCCAAGAAGCTGGGCGACCTGGTGCGCAGCTACGACCCCTCGGAGATCTACGCGGTGGAGCTCGAAGAGACCCAGCTGCTCTGCCAGACCCTCGAGAATTGCGCCGAGGCGATGCGCTGCATGCGGGACCACGCCGGGAACGTGTATCGCGTCGAGACCGGACGGCCCTTCTCGACCGTCCGCGGCAGCAGGGTGTCGTCCAAGCTGACCGCCTCGATGATCGACGGTGCCGACTATCTGGCGGCACGCGCGGCAAAGCGTCGGGACGAGCACAACCCGAGCGGCCCGATTGTCGCCTTCTCGGGCGGCATGGAATGGCACGACCACGAGCAGCTCTTCGAACGCCTCGACCAGATCAAGCGTCGCATCCCGTCGATGGTCCTGATGACCACCGCCATGAACAAGGGTGCCGACGCCATCGCA
Source organism: Roseomonas aeriglobus (assembly GCA_016937575.1). Classification (NCBI taxonomy): domain Bacteria; kingdom Pseudomonadati; phylum Pseudomonadota; class Alphaproteobacteria; order Acetobacterales; family Roseomonadaceae; genus Muricoccus; species Muricoccus aeriglobus. Next base: position 48,907 of record JAFHKN010000004.1, read on the forward strand.
GCGTCGTGGGCGGCCTCGCGCGAGGTCAAGCTGGTGCGCATGTTCCTCGACAAGCGCCACGGCAACCGGGGCGGGTTCCTGCGCAACGACCGCATCGCCTCGCTGCGTCCCGTCGAAGCGATCGTCTGCGAAGGATCGGGCGTCCAGATCGACTTCGCGCGCAAGCTGCGAACCGCCGGCGTACCGCTCCACGTCTTCCGCAAGGACGGACAGGCGCCGGTGCAGCCCAGCCAGCGCGGCCGTCGCGCCTGACGCACTCACGGAAGGGCTCCGGGAAACCGGAGTCCTTCCCCTTTTTTACGTCGCCCTGGGCGGCGCTCCGAGGCATCGAGCCCCATCGCGCCGCGTGGGACTGACCTTGCGGTCGATCACGCCACGTTGCCCGCTCGGCACGGCTCGCTCGCGGCAGGGCAATGCCGTCGCATTGCCACTGCCAGCTACGCCTCGCCGGTGCCGGGGTCGATACCGACACCCGTCGCATCGCCTCGCTCGCTTTGCGGTCATCGCTGAATGCGATGACCAGCGCGCTACGCCTCGGCCGATACGACTGGCGATCGTCGTTGAACACCAATCGGCACGCCTCGCTTGCTTCACGGCGATCCCTTCGGATCGCCGGTTCGCTACGCATCGCCGTGCCGATCGCGTTGGCTTATCGACCGCGCCGTCTCGCTCGCATCGCGGCCACGCCTGCGCGTGTCACGCTCGCTACGCATCGACCGGCGCGGTTCAACCGGCGTCACGCTTGCGGCATCAGCACGGCTCGCTGGCGGGCGCGGCGATGCCGTCGCATCGCCTGCACTGCCGCTGCGCATCGCGCCGTGCCGATCGCACCCATTGATCGGCCACGCCGTCTCGCTCGCATCGCGGCCACGCCTGCGCATGTCGCGCTCGCTACGCATCGACCGGCGCGTCTCACCCGGCATGTCGCTTGCCGCATCGGCACGGCTCGCTGGCGGGCGCGGCGATGCCGTCGCATCGCCTGCGCTGCCGCTGCGCATCGCACCGTGCCGATGCCATCGGGCAGGAGCTGACCGGCACGGCTCGCTCGCTTCACGGCGATCCCTTCGGATCGCCGGTTCGCTACGCATCGCGGTGGCGATCGCGCTAGCTTATCGACCGCGCCCGTCTCGCTCGCATCGCGGCCACGCCTCCGCGTGTCGCGCTCGCTACGCATCGACCGGCGCGGTCCGACCGAAGCCCGGCTCGCTCGCGGTGCCGCAATGCCTGCGCATTGCGAGCACCAGCTACGCATCGCTCGGGCACCCGGTCCTGCGGACCGACCCCGTGGCAGGATGATCGACCATGCCGATCCTGACGGATCGGAAGGGGGAGGGGAACCGGAGATGATGGTTCCAATGGGAGACAGACCATGTCGATCACCTTCTTCCTCAGCGTCGATCGGGAAGCCGATGCCGCACCCGCCGTCATCACCGCCCGCCAGCTTGCCGCGTTCCGCGCCTTCGCCCGCGAGCGCGGCCACCTGCTCGAATACGAGGACGATGACCCCCTCGTGTCCTGCTCGTTCGAAGCCCGCGTGTGCCCCTGGTCACTTGCGTCGATCTGCGCGATCTTCGATCATGATGTGGGTGTCATCGCCGTGGTCGAGGAAGCCCAGTTCCGTGGCCTCAACGTGCGTTTCTGGCGCGATGACGCGACCCGCACGATTACCATGCGCGTCGCCAGCACCCCGGACGGCGCAGCGGAGATCAATCTCGCGAACGGCAACGCCTTCCACGTCCTCGATGCGCTACGACTTTCGGACGATAATTGCGGGAGCATGCCCATCGGGCAACTACGCGAGACACTCGGCCAGCCCTATGTTCGCCGCGACCTTGGTCGCCTCGATGGTCGTTACCTCGAACGCTTCGACACACTCGCTGCTCAGGCCGACACGAGTGACGGGATACGCATGGTCTGGGGATAGCCTCCCTCCAGTCGCCATCGCGTCGGGGGGCATCGGGCTTCGCCTCGATGCTCCCCATTCTTTTGCCTGAATGGACCGAAGCGTCGCCAGCTCAGCTCAAGCATTGAAAAGGGGAGCGCCTAACGGCAGCTCCCCTTCTATTTGCATGATGGGCTTGAGCCCGCTTTCGCGCTGACCCGCTTACGCGGTCAGGCGCTTCACGGTCTCGGCGATCCCGATTTTCTTGATCGCTCCAATGATCGCGCTGAACTGGGCAGGATCGGCCTTCATCAACCCCGACCGTTCCACCTCCTTCAGCAGCTCCGAACGCTCACGATCGGCCAGTTGCTTGCGGCGTTCGTTGAGCCGCTGTTCGTCCGCCTCAAGCTGTGCCCGTTCCTGCTCGATACTCCGTGCCATATGACCTGCCTTTTCTGATCGTGGATCGGCCTCCATTTCCCACGATGCCAGCACCGCTCCACCGGCACAATAGCGACACTCATAATCGCTCGCTGGTCCGGCTTTACCGGACCAGCATGAGGCGACGGACACTGACCTTCGGCCAGGTCCGTCGTGGGGCGGGATTGCTCCGCCCAATACCCTTCGGTCCAGTCCGGTGGTCGCCTGCCTGCGGCGCTTACTCTCCCGGAACCCAGTCCAATGATCGGACATCCAGCCATGATGCCACCACCACCGCGACAGTCCCTAAGGATTTGCACACCGTACGCGGCACGCCGCAGGTTAAGTGTCTGTAATTTCCGGTGTTTGCAGGGGCAAACATGTTTGCCCCTGCAAACGCCTTGGTGGTTCTCCCCTAAGCGCTTGAGAACGCGCGAAAATCCCTGTTTGCAGAGTGAATGCGTTTTCACTCTATACCTCGGGACCAGGCTGTAGTATTTTCCACTCTCCGAAAACCCCACCAGCCACTTTCAAGTGGGTGGTGAATGTCTAACTCGACGATAGCCTTCAGACTTTCGTCTGAAGAGATTGCGGCACTTGATCGTGTAGCCGCGAAACGGTCGTGCTCCCGGTCTGAGGCCGCGCGCACTGCGCTTATGTTCGGTATCCGTTTCGCTGAGGCCGAGCATACTTTCAACATCACCCGTGCGGTCCTCGTTCTCGAGTACATGCAGGCGGCGATCGACGTGATTATCACACGCGATCACGGCGACGTCGTACCCCAGCTTCGCGAAGCCGCGAAGGAGCGCCTGGCGACGTTCCATGCGTAGCGGCGACATCCGGTTCAACGGTCAGGCGGCGACCGTAAAGCACCATTCCGCGCGGGGGCGAATCACCCGCAACTCGGGCAATTTCACCCGCGGTTCGCAGCTTCTCGCCAGTCAGTACAAGATGACCTGGGCGGGCCTCCAGGTGCCCATCTGGATATGGCTGGGGACGTTCATCGTCCTGTTCAATATCTTCGTCTGGCTGGGCCTCGCCGAGCATGAGTTCCAGCTCGACCTGATGAAGCTCTATTCCGCCATCTGGACGTGGGTCGGCGGGGACAAATTCCACCTCATCAACCTGACCTTGCGAAACGGCATCGTGACCAAGGTTCCGATCGGCTACGTCCCCTACGAACCCCATGTCGTTCATGCCTGGGCGAAGACGGTCAAGATCTTCCTGACGACACTCGTCATGTCGGCCTTCATCGCAGCACCGATCATCATGTGGTTCATCATGTGGGCAAACAAGCGCGGCAGCGACATGCTCCAGGAACGCCACAACCGCGGCGCCCTGTTGGTCGAGCGTGACGTGCTCGTCAAAACTGTCAGCGGCCACAACCGGCGCAAGTTCCGCACCGAGTGCGCCGAACACGATCCGCCGTACGTCCCCGAACTCGTCGCCAAGGCTCCGATCCTCGATCGGATCGACCGGGGCATCCACGTTCCATACACGATCGCCGGCATCCCCTATCCGTGGCGGCTCGAACAGAGCCATACCATGCTCATCGGCACCACCGGCACCGGCAAGACGACCCAGCTGCGCAGCCACGTCTCGCAGCTTCGCGCGCGCGGTCATCGCGCGGTCATCTTTGACCTGACCGGCGTGTTCGTGGAGACGTTCTACAACCCAGAAACCGACGTCATTCTCAACCCTATGGACGAGCGTTGCGCGCCGTGGACGCTGTTCGACGAATGCCGCAACTATGCCGACTTCGTTTCGGCCGCATCGGCCCTCATTCCCTCGCATCCCGACGACAAGGAACCGTTCTGGCAGAACGCCGCGCGGATGCTCTTCATCGAGATGTGCCTGAAGCTTCAAGAGATGGGTGAGGCGAACAACGCCGCGATCGCGCACCACCTGATGCAGGCCGATCTGAAGTCGATCAACGCCAAGCTCGATGACACCATCGCCGCCCCGCTGACGACCGAGAAAGCCGCCCGCATGGCGGAATCGATCCGCTCGGTTCTGAACGTCAACGGACAGGCGCTACGCTTCATGCCGGACCCTGTCCCGGGCGGCCCGCCCGCCTTCTCGATCCGCGACTGGATCGCGACCGACAATCGCGACGGCTCGATCATGTTCATCACCGGCTCGTACAACGACCTCGAGATGACCCGCGGTCTGTTCACGCTGTGGATCGATCTGGCCGTCAACAACCTCATGCGCCTGCCCAAGACCCGTGACCTGCGGACCTGGTATCTGTTTGACGAAGTCCATGCGCTTCACGCGCTTCCTGGTATCGAGCATGGCCTCCAGTCGGCCCGCAACTTCGGCGGTGCGTTCGTCCTTGGGATCCACTCGTTCGACAAGCTGGTCGCGACCTATGGCTTGCAGAACGCGACCGCGCTCACCGGACTTGCGCGCACCAAGCTGATCCTCGCCACCGCCGATCGAACCACAGCCGAAAAGTGCTCCGAGTTCATCGGCAGCCGCGAGGTCCGCCAGATGGATGAGGCCTACAGCTACGGCTACAACAACACCCGCGACGCCTCGACCCTCACGCCTCGCACGGCGATCGAGCCGCTGGTCATCCCCGACGACATCAACAACCTGCCGTCGCTCCACGGCTTCGTGAAGTTTCCCGATGGATTTCCTGCTGCGCGGATCGAACTCAAATACCGCTCCTATGCCGAGGTCGCGCCGGGGGCGGTGCCCCGCAAGAACTTCAAGCCTACCGAATACGTCTCGCCGGAAGACCGGCGTCGTCAGAACACCCGGAACAATGGCGCGGATGAGGGGGGTGAGGGTGGCCGCGAGCATACCCCCACACGGCCTGTGGGGGGCGTGGAGGCGAAGGAAAGGCAAGAGCCGGACCTGACCGCCTCGCAGCCCGAGAAGGCGCGTAGCGAGGCTGAAAAGGCGGCTGCGGCGATGGAGGTCACCGGGTCGCTGCCGGTGGTGATCGATCAGATAACCGGCAAGGGCGTCGCCAGCAGCCCGACCGGCGTCGATGCCGTCCGCGCGTCGGATGCCGCAACGAGGGTCGGGGGCGAACCTTCCAAGCCTGTGACGGGAGGTTCATCCAGTCTGGATGCCCAACTCGGCGGCATGGGCATGTCCCCGATCGAGAACCGTGCGGGTCCGCAGAGCGGGGTGGATCCGACGCGCGGCGAGGCGTCACGCCATGCCCCGGAAAGCCGGTCCGATCGCGGTGATGCCGATCGCCACGAGGACCAGGCGACCCGCGAATTGCGCGATGGGTTTGCGACGCAGCGCGACCCCGATCACCACCATCGTCATCACGGCCCGGATCATTCGCCGGAGATCGATGACGACATGGACATGGGGATGTAGCCGATGCTGTCGGTCGCTTCCGTCAAGTCCGCCTCCGGCGCGGCGCAGTATTTCGCCAAGGACGATTACTACACCGCCGAGCATTCGTCCGAGGCGACCGCCTGGGGCGGGGTGGGCGCGGCCGACCTTGGCCTCAAGGGCGAGGTGACCAAGGAAGACTTCGAGAAGATCCTCAACGGCGAGATGCCCGATGGCGAAAAGGTCGGGCAGGTCGAGGGTCGCAGGCTCGGTGTCGACCTGACCTTCTCGATGCCGAAGTCCGCCAGCGTAATGGCCTATGTCGCTGGCGACACCCGTGTCCTCACCGCGCATATGAACGCCGTAAAGGCGACGATGGGATGGGTCGAGAAGACCTTCGCCGAAGGCCGCACCTACGATCAGTCCAGGTCAGGGGATGCGGTGCGAACCGGCAACCTCGTCTATGCGCTGTTCCAGCACGACACGAGTCGCGCGCTCGATCCACAGGGCCACATCCATGTCCTGATCGCCAACATGACCAAGATGGCGAACGGGGCATGGCAGGCGCTCCACAACCAGCAGCTGTGGAAGAACAACACGACCATCGGCGCGGCCTACCACGCGCAGTTTCGCGCCGAGCTGGCGAAGATCGGCTACGAGACCAGCGTCACCGGCAAGCACGGCCAGTTCGAGATCGCCGGCGTGCCCAAGCAGGTGATCGACACCTTCAGCCAGCGGCGCGCCGATATCCTGGCGAAAGCCGGCGAACTCGGTGTCACCTCCGCCGAGGCGTTGCGCAAGGTGACCAACAATACCCGCGACGCCAAGCTGAACGTCGAGGATCGCGATGCCCTGCGTCAGGAGTGGCGCGACCGGGCGGCCGCGCTCGGGTTCGACGGCAAGGCGCTGGTCGATGCCGCGCGCGAGCGTGCTGGCGCCAGCGGCCTCGATGCCCAGCCACGACCGATGGAGCGCCTCGGTGACGTCCTGGCCAATCTCCGCGAAAGCCTGGGCGAGTTATTCCGACCCGCCGATCCGCTCGTCGCCAGCGGCCTCGACCGGCTGCGCATCGCGCCGGTGGATCTGCGCGCCCAGCACGCCGTCGCCTCCGCGATCCGCATCCATGCCCAACGCGAAGCCGCGTTCGCGGTGCCGGACATCACCAGGACCGCGCTCGACCTCGGGCTGAAGGGTGTCACCGCCGCGCATGTCGACGCGCGCGTCTCCGAGCTCATCCGCAACGAGAAGCTGATTCCGGGCAAGGATGACCGGATCGACAGCGTCGTCACCCATGTCACGACGCCCGAGGCGCTCGCGACGGAGCGCGGCATCCTTGCAGAGATCGAGCGCGGCAAGGGGGAGGGGCGGGTGATCGTCTCCGCCGACACCGTTATCGAGCGGATCAACGCCGCATCGGGCGACAAGGAACTCAATGCAGGGCAGATGGCGGCCGCGACGATGGCGCTCACTTCCGCCGATCGCATCGTCGCGGTCCAGGGCGTCTCGGGCGCCGGCAAGTCGACCATGCTGGCGAGCGTCGCGCGCAATGTCGAGCAGGAAGGCGGCAAGGTGGTCGGTCTCGCGCTCATGAAGGCGACCGCCGATCGTCTCGGCGCCGAAGCCGGCATCGAGAGCCGCACCGTGTCCTCGTTCGTCCACAGCTATGCCCGCCACGCGCTCGCTGGGAAGGGCGCGGGCTATGACGGCGCGCGAGACGCGCTCGCCGGCACCACGCTCATCCTCGACGAAGCCTCGATGGTCGGCTCGGAGCAGATGAAGCACCTGGTCGGCATCGCCAATGCGCTCGGCGTCGATCGCTTCCTGATGATCGGCGATCGCCAGCAGATCACCGCGGTCGACGCCGGCAAGGCGTTCGCGCTCGCGCAGGCCGGCGGGATCACGCTGGCGCGGATGGACGAGAATCTGCGCCAGCGCACCGAGCAGCTGCGCACCGTCGCCGCGCTGACCAACCGCGGCGAGGTGCGCGAGGCGATGGCGATGCTCGGCGACAAGGTCACCGCCAACCCCGAGCATGTGAAGGCCGCGGCCGAACACTGGCTGGGCCTAACCCCCGAACAGCGCGAGACCACCGCGATGTTCTCGTCGGGCCGCGTCGCGCGCGCAGAGCTCAACGTGCGCATCCAGGACGGCCTCGCCGCGGAGGGCACGTTGAAAGGGGACGGCGTCGTCACCCCGGTCCTCGACAAGGTCAACGTCACGCGCGAGGAACTCCGCTACGCGCATACCTATAAGCCCGGCCAGGTGATCGACCTGCGCCATGCCATGCGCGAGCTCGGCCTCAGCCCCGGCACCTATGACGTGCTCGGCGTCGACGCGAAGGGGCGCGTTCAGGTCCAGATCGGCAACCGGGTACGGACCTTCGATCCGCAGAAGATATCGCCGGTCGACAAGACCGACGCGATGCAGCTCGCCCAGCGCGAGCAGATCAAGCTGCATGAGGGCGACAAGATCCGCTGGACCCAGAACGACAAGGACCGCGGCCTCAACAACAACGATATCGCCCGCGTCGTCTCGGCCGACCCGTCGGGGATCAAGGTGGAGGCGAGCGACGGCACCCTCCACGAGCTGAAGGCGGGCGATCCGATGATGGAGCGGATCAGCCTCGCCTACGCGCTCAACATGCACGCGGCGCAGGGCATCACCACCGACACCGCGATCGCGGTGATGAGCCACAGGGAATCGAACCTCTCCAACCAGCGGCTGTTCAACGTCACCGTCACGCGCGTCCGCGACGACATCCAGCTGTTCACCGACGACCGCGAGAAGCTGACCGCCGCGATCGAGCGCAACGAGGGCAACAAGACCTCGGCGCTCGAGACCACCGGCGCGCTGTCGATCGACCCCGATCGCGGCGCTGCCGGCGCAGCCACGAAAGCCGGCGCGGGCGAGACGTTCAACCCTTCGCTGCCGCCCGACCTCGATCGCGGACCGGAGAAAGTCGGAGGCGAGCCGAGCGCAGATACAGCCCGCCCCTCGACCGGCGGCAAGATCGACATCCGTACCGATCCCTCGCTCGACCTCTCCCGGTTCAGCGTCCCGGTCGAGCCCAAAGGGCCTGAACTTCCCTACCCCGAAAAGGACATCGGACTGGAGCTATGAGCATGACCACATCACCACCGACCTGGGACCAGGTGATCGCCACCAAGCACTGGCACGCCTGCGACCTCGACACTCATACGCTCACGCAATGCAGCCAGCTCGCGCGGCGCGACGATGCGCTCGACTGGGGCGGCGAAACGCTTGCGATGGCCGCGATTTTCGGCCTGACCTACGTCTTACTCCTGCCGCTCACCCGCGCGCTGCGTGCCCTCCGGGTCCGGTCCGAGCCAGCACGATGAGCCTCGCCGACCGCGACTATATGCACGGGCCTCCCCGCATCGGTCGGACCTCGCGGCTCGACACGCCGCCCTGCGACGCGATCGAGGGAACGGCCGAGTATGGCCATCAGGCCCGCAGGAAGCCCGTGGAGCCACGGTCAACCGCACCACGCATGATCGTCCCGCTGACGCGCCGGTTGCGTCAGGCGGGACTCCTGGCGGCCGCGGTGGCGGCTTTCACCTTCGCCTGGGCGGTCGGATGCGGAATCGTCAGCGCGTCGCTTCACACCGATGGTGGAATTTTCGTTCCGCCCGCAACCCAAGGTACGCCCGGTGGACGGTAGTTTCCCTTTTCGCTTCCGGCGCCAACCCGAGCCGACGCACGCGACCCTCACGATCGCCGAAACCGCGGATCTGACGGAAGCGGCGCTTGAAGCGGTCCGCGCCGGTGACGGGGGCCGGCTCGCGGTATTCGGCGATGGCGACGCGATCGCCGAACTCGCCGACCAGGTCCGCGACCAGCTGATCGACCCCGCGCGCGGCAACTGGGACTTCTTCGCAGACCATCCGAGCGACTATGCACGCTCGTCCGCGATCGAAGCGTTCCTTCCCGACGATCCTGACGTTTGCTCGGGCTACACCTGCGCTTCGCGCTATGTGCTGCTCCGCGCGATCCAGCATGCCGGCGATGAACCTGGTGCGACCCTTTCGGCCGTCCGCGATCTGATACGGGATCTCCCGCCGGAAGCCGTCGCAGAGGCGGCGGGACACGATTCTGGAAACGGTCACGCCCTGCGTTGGGGAATGACCGTGCTGGCCGGCGTGCGACGAGCGACCCACGCTTTCGCCGACCACGACCGGCTGATGCCCAGGATCTCCATCGCGCGCTGGCTGGCAGGATCGGCGTCGACCATCCTGTTCGTACGACGCGAACCTGGACTGACTTCGAGCGAGGTTGTCGCCGTCGAGGCCTCGCTGCGCGATCACGCGATGCTGTCCAGAATGGACGTGTTTCCCCTGGCTCTCCCCTCGCAGTCGATGGAGGTGGTCGATGGGCATCGATGATCGCGACTATATGCGCGATCGCTACCGCAAGCGGCAGGGGCTCGATCCCGGTGCGACGCAATGGAACGATCGCAAGGCACGGGTCGAGCTGAACCGCTTCGGGTTCAGGAAATCGGTGCCGCTGGGGAGCGCGAGCTGGATATCTGGCGGATCGAAAGGGTCGTGGTTCGAAGCCAGGAACAGGGGCCACGATTATCAGCGCGGTCGATGGCGGCCCCGCCCGCGCTTCACGCCGGCCCCTTACTGGCAGGCGCTGGGCGTCGGTGTTGCCATCGCACTGGTCCTTGCGGCCTGGGCCGGGCAGGGCCAGATCAAGCGCGCAACCTCCAGCCTGTTCGCGTCAATCGTGGGGACGAACACCGGTTTTCCGGAATCGGGAACGGTCGCCGTCTCCTCCAGCGTCGACCTGCGAACCGTCAGAAGCCACCTGACCATTCAGGGTGCGGCAGACAATAGCATCGTCCAGCTGCTCGATCCGGCGACGGCGAAGAACCGGCTGTCGGTCTATGTCCGCGCCTTCGAGCGTGTCACCGTGCCAGCCCCGCTCGGCCAATATCGCGTCCGCTTCATCCACGGCCGCGAATGGGCAGATTCTCGGACCTTCTTCGGCAAGGGCACGCTGCACGACGAGGTTGCCGGCGTGATGCTGTTCACGCGACGGGTCGGGCACACGCTCGATCTTCGTCTGGGGGCCGACAGCAATCTCGTGGTCCGGCGCATCGCCGCCAAACCGGCCTCGATCCAGTGACACTGTCCTTCATCCACGCGCGGGGATTTCGCATCGCACCGCCAGGACCGGCCCCCGCGCGCCGGCACGGCGATCAACCGGGACAGGAGACATGAGCAACTGGGATTTCGAGGAAATGGGCGAGTTCGGCTCGGATGCCGACGCAGACCGCTGGGCGAAGCGCAACAACATCGCCCCGCAGGATGTCCGCATTCGCCGCAAGGGGGACGGGGTTGAGCTGGAGGTCCGGCGCTCGGCGCTGGGCGACAGCAGCGCCCGCCACGATGACCGTCGCGACGGCCGACGCAACGGTTTCTTCTGAAAACGGCCAGGGAAGGAGTACACACGATGAAACTGAAGATGATCGCCGCGCTGGGGCTTGCCGCCCTCTCCGTGGCCTTGCCGTCGGCCGCCAGCGCGCAGTCGTCGGCGCCGGTCCTGCTCGCGATGGCGAGCTTCGCCGGAAGTCATGCCGGCACCGATGCCGCGCGCGAGGTCGAGGCGAAGAAGGCGCGCTATCGCGCGCACGCGCTTCACAACGGCAAATGCAAGGACTGCGCGGACTGTCCCGACTGCAAGGACTGTGACGAAGCCGCGAAGAAAGTTGCGGCGGACGAGGAGCGTGCCGGGATCTGCGATCCCGCAGCGCATGCGAAGAAGGCGGGCGCCGGTGCTTGATCGCACCCGCATGCTCGTCGTGACGGCCGCGCTCGCGGCCGTCACACCTTCAATGGCCCACGCCCAGAAGCTGGGGCAGGGCGGCACCGGCGTCGACGAGACGACCGCCGTGCCGCAATGCCAGGTGCCGCTCGGCGTTGCCGCGCTGGTTGAGGAGAAGGCCGCCAACCCGGCCGATGGCCTGTCGCCGCAACTGCAGGCGCTCATGCGCATGGCGGAGATGCAGAACGGCGGTTCGACCGCGCGCGTCGACGCGCTGCCACTGGTCAAGCTGATGATCGCGCGATCCAATTGCTTCCGCGTCGCCGATCGCGGCGAGGCGTTCAGCGCGCTCGAACGCGAACGCGCGATCAATGGCGGGACTGCCACAACCCGGCCTGTCACCAAGGCGGATTATCTGATCGAGGTGAAGGTGGTCTATTCCGACGCCAAGTCGCGTGAGAGCGGGGGCGGGGTCGGCGGTGTGTTCGGCGGGGCGGTCGGGCTCAAGTCGAAGACACTCGAAAGCCAGGTGCTGATGACGCTGGTCGACGTGAACACCGGCATCCAGGAAGCGGTCGCCAGCGGGTCGGCGCGCAAGAAGGATATCGGCGTCGTGGGCGGTGGGCTGTTGCTCGGCCTTGGCGTGGGTGCGCTCGGTGGAAGCTACGCCTCGACCGACATCGGCAAGATCACCACGCTGGCGACGCTCGATGCGTTCCGCAAGCTGATCGAGGATGCACGGCCACGGCTCGAGGCGAGGCTGGTGCCGGCCAAGCCGCCCGCAATGGTGCCTCCCGCCTCCGCGCCGCTACCGGCGCAGGCGGTTCAACCGCTGCCGCAGCCAAATCCGGGAACGCCGAAACGATGATCCGCAAGAAATCGACCCGCGCGGCCGAGATCGCATTTGCCGACGAAGTGATGGCGTCCGACGAGTTCGCGGCTCTCCCCGAGCGCGTGCGATCGACGGTGCGGAACCATCGCCAGGGGATGCGGGGCGAGCGCGAGACCGCCTATATGCTCGATCACCAATTCGGGCCTGACAACGACCGCAACCTGCTTATCCACGATCTGCGCCTGCCGGACGGGCAGGGCGGGTTCGCGCAGTTCGATCATATCCTGCTGTCGCGGGCGTCGCGCACCGCCTCGATCTTCGAATCCAAGAACTACTCTGGCCGGATCTCGAAGAACGAGCATGGCGAATGGATGGTCTGGTATCGCTCGCAACGTCAGCCGCAGAACATCCCCAATCCGGTCGAACAGGCCAAACGACAACGCAAGGTGCTGCAGGCGTGGCTGAAGCGAAAAGGGCATGACAGGGCGTTCGCGGAGGTCGGCGTATTCGTGTCCGTTCCGCCCACCGCGATGATCGACCGTTCCAAAATCGGCAGCGACGAGCCGATCTACAAATGCGACAACCTTTACAAAGCCTGGGTGCCGTTCGGCGGGTCATCGCCCCTGGGACGAATGTTTTCGACCGGCGTCACCGCCGCGCAGATGGTCGAGATCGCCGACCAGCTCATCGCCGACCATGTCCAGGAGGGCGATATCTATACCCGCCTCGGCATCGTTCCTGACAGCACGGACGCCGCCGATACGTCTCATACCGGCGACCCGTCTGGGCCGATCAACATGCCCATCGTCCAGGCCGCGTCTGTGCCGGAATTGCCGCCGTACGTCGAGGCAGAGCCTGTCACTGTTCATCCGGCGCAAAGTCCCTCCACATCGGTAGCGGTTGAATGCACCGTTTTGGAGGTATCGCCCCCTGCCAAGGCGGTTCCCGTCAAGGCGGGCGCACCTATCGAGGTATGCGCCGGGATCGTCGAGCGGACACTGCCAGATGGCCGCATCGCATTCCGGGCCGCGCGCGACGATGAGATCGGCAGGGAGGTTCTTTCCGCGTTGTGCAAGGGCAAGGCGATCTGGAACCCGAGATTCTCCAACTGGATCTGCGTGCCCGACGTCGCCGACGTGATCCGGGCTGCACTTCCCGATGCGATCAGGGTCGGCCACGTCGCATGAATATGATCAGCCTGCCCCGGCCCGAATGCCCGTATTGCCATGAGGCGATGCGCCGCTGGCCGCTGGGGCAGCACATGCTGGTCTGCGACACCTGCCGCCGTCCGATCGTGCGCTACCTCGCTGCGCCCTCGCGTCGGATCTTTCGGCTGCGCCCGCTCTACAGCGTCATCAACGCCATCGCGCTGTTCATTCTGGTCGCGACCTTTCTCGCCATCGTGATCGCCCGCGCCGACATCCGGCATATCATGCTGGCCGTCGCGATCCCCATCGCGATGTTCGGCGCGAGCGATATCGGCGATGGCTGGCTGTCCTGGCGTACCTCGCTCGATCGAGGGTGGAACCACCTTCGCAAGGGTCGCAAGGCGCGGCTGATCGGGCTGGCACGCGCAGCGTTCGGCATCGCCGGCTGTGCTGTCGCCATCTTCGGGCTACTTGCCTACGGCGACATGACCACTCCACGAAAACCGCTTGCCCATCAGGCTGGTCGGCCATGATTCCCTTCTGCCTGATCCTGGGCGACAGCACCGCGGTCGGCACGGCGCAGGCATTGGCAGCACAGGGCATACGCTGCGAGGTTCATGCGCGCGTGGGTGCCGGTTCGGCCGAGATCGAGCGGCGGGTGAGGGGCGCTTCGGCCGCCACCGTCGCCCTCATCGCACTCGGGTCGAACGATGCCGCCAGTCCGGCGCTCCCAACCAACCTTCTTGCGCTCAGGCGGCGAACCACCGCCGTCAAGGTGGCCTGGCTTGCCCCCTACGACCTGCGCGCGTCATCCATTGTCACGTCGATCGCGGCACGTTTCGGCGACACCGTCATCCCGCTGCGGGCGCAACCGAGCCGGGATGGCATCCATCCGGTCAGCTATCGCCCCGTCGCCAAGTCGCTGCGGTGGGGGGCGGTCGCCCCCTTCAGAGCCGGCGTAGCGCCGGCGCCGATCGCGCGCGCGACCGTGCTGGTGATGAGCAGCCCACTCGGGTCGTGATCGCCATCTTCATGCCGCGAGCATCGGTCGCCGGAACCGAACGGCTCGACTCAATCCCGCTGGAACAAATCCGGCCCATATGACAGGCTGAACGTCATGGACCATCGCATCACCCACACCTGCGGCCATGAGCAAACCCATTTCATTGCCGGGTTCGCGTCGCAGCAGGAGCGCAAGGCCACCTGGCTGCGCACGACGGTCTGCGGCGCGTGCTACCGCAAGCAGCGCCAGGAAGAGAACGAGCGCGACGCCGCGGCCTCGCAACAAGCCGTTGCCCATCTGTCGCTGGCGCCGCTCAACGGCTCGGAACGACAGGTCAGCTGGGCAACGACCATTCGCGCGAAACGGATCGCCTTGCTGCGCAAGGATCAACCTCTCGATAGCGTCGAAACCGGCGCGGCGCTGCTCGGCATCGCGGACGCCAAATGGTGGATCGACAACCGCGACGCGACCGACGCGCAGTTGCTCGCCTCGGCAGGGGTGGCTCAGGCTCCCGGCTGAACCGGCGTCGTCACCGCATTCTTCAGCGGCGCGGGCTTCTTGCCGTCAGGCAGCGTCCTGCGGAGGTGCTCGTGGACGATCGCAGCCGAGAAGGGCTTCGGGATGAACGTCGCCTTCTCGGGCATGTCACCCGGATTGGGACGGATATTGCCGCTGGCGATCACGATCTCGATCCAGGGCCAGTGCTGTGCGACATGACGCGCCAGCGCAAAGCCGTTGATCGATCCCGGCATCTCGACATCGGAGAACAGCAGGATGGTGTTGTCGGCCTGCTCCTCCAGCAGCACGATCGCGGTATCGCCGTCCATCGCCTCATGACAGCGAAAGCCGGCGTCCTCCAGGATCAGCGTCATGTCCATCAGGATGATCGGGACGTCATCGACCGCGAGCGCGAAAGGTACGGTCGAAGTGTTCATCACCTCTACAACCGCCTGTATCTGTAGGCGCTTGCAATCGTAACTGGCGCAGTAGATGTCGATCATCGCGGACATCATCCTGGCCAACTCGCGTGTGGTCGGCGCATTTTCCCACCGGCTCATCGTTGGTTGGCTGGCCAGCCCCGCGCCCGATCCCGGCAGCTTGCCCAGCGCCAGGCGGAAGCCCGGATCGTCACGCAGAGCGTCGAGATCATCGGCGTCCTCGTAGCCGCACGCGATCGCGAACACGCGGGCACGCAGTATGTCATCAAGGCGATGGATCACCCGCGCAGGATCGCGCGGATCGGCAATGCAAGCCGCAAGCCGCCGGCAAAGCCCCATCGCGCGCTCGGCCTGTGCCAGCAGCAGAACACCGCCATCCGAGGTGAGCCGACCTCCGTCGAACGCGGCTGTGATCTTCTTGCGCCCGATCGCTGGAAACGAAAATCCCGGCGCGCTATCATCGCTCCCGGCGGGTGTGGTCCGTGGCATAAATTGCCTCGCTGCAGGAATGGCCTAGACACCCATTTTCCTACATCAAAGCAATCGCTTAAACCACTCCCGCCAACCCTTCTGACCGAACCCGATGAATAAGCCGGGCTAGAGGCGGCCGAGTGATGAAACGGCATCGCTCCACCTTTCGCCGTCAATGGTCGTGGCCGATCGCCCTCGCGGCGCTGACCCTGTTCGGCTTGCTCTCGGCGCTGTTCGGCGAAGGCGGCATCTGGTGGTGCCTGTCGTGGGCGGCGCTGGCGATCCCGCTGCTGGTGATCGCGCGCCACGTCCTGCGACCGACAGGGAGGCCGCAACATGCTCGCCACCATGCGCCCTGACGGCGACGACGCGCGCCAGGCGCGCGACGATGCCGAAACGCTGCCGATCGTGCTGCCGCTCCCGGTCGAGCGGCATCCCTATGCCCCGCCGCCCGAACACAAGATATTCGGCTTTCTCGGCACATGCCTGGTCTTTGCCGTGGCCTTCGCCGGCCTGCTCCTGACGTTCGAGCATCATTTCAACCCGCCGCCGCCCTCGGCGCCGCTGGTGGTGAGCCTGCTTCCGCTCGCCTCGCCGCCCGAGACGCCGCCCAAACCGAAAGAGGCGCCCAAGCCGGTCGAGAAGCACCAGCGCCAGCCCACGCCGCAAAAGGTCGTGCCGGTCGAGCGTCCGATCATCCCGGTCCCGACGATCGCGCCGCCCCCACCCGCGCCAGCGGTGAAGCCCGTCGATCCGACGCCCCCGCAACCGGAAACCGCCGCGCCCAAGACGGCGCCGGCGCCCCCCGCGCCGCAGGTATCGAGCAACGCGCCCGATACGTGGGAGGGCCGCGTTCTCGCCCGCTTGCAGAAATACCAGCGCTATCCCGGCGCGGCGAAGAGCGCCCGCCAGCAAGGCGTCGCCTATATCCGGTTCCGGATGAACCGCGACGGCCATGTGCTATCCTCGTCGCTGGTGCGGAGTTCCGGCTTCCCGGCGCTCGATCAGGCCGCGCTCGACACGCTGCGCCGCGCTGATCCGCTCCCCAAGATTCCGCCCGAACGGCCCGACGAAATCGAGCTGGTAGTGCCTGTGGAGTTCCTATTACGTTGAGCGCGCCCTTCTCCCCGATCGCGCTGCGTCGCCGCCCCGCGCTCGAACGCCGCGCCCTCGCCATGCTGCGCGGCGACGAACAGCATTTCCATGCCGATGAAGATGCCCGCGCCTCGGAGCCGTCGCGCCAGGCCGCGAAGTCGCAAGCGCTGTTCTTCGCCGAGCTGCGCCGCGTGGCGGCCCGCCACGGCATCACCGTGCTGCCGCCCGGTTCCCGCCTCGTCGGCGAGGGCGAAATGCTGCTGCTGACGTGGCTCGCGCAGGAACAGCGTATCACCAGCCACGGCCGCGCCATCCCGGCCGATCCGCTGCTGATCGCGGCCGTCGCCCGCTGCGCAGGCCTGCTCGATGCGCTCGGCATCCATCTCGGCCCGAATACCCTCTATGGGGCGCGGCTGCGCGGAAATCACGCGAGCGGGGCCGGGTCCGCCCTATAGCGGCCGATAGGCGACGCCGATCCGGTTCTCGGCCGAGTTGCGCCGGCGCAAGGTCGCGGCGATATGGCGCTCGGCCGCCTCGCGATCGGCGAAGGCGTGGGAACGGGCCTGACCGCGCGCGCCGATCCGGCCCCAGCGGGTTTCCACCAAGATCATGCCGAACAGGTCGAGGCTCGCGGTGATGCTGTAGCCGCGCCGGACGTTGCGGGCCGGGTCAAGCGCCACCAGCTCGATCGGATCACAAAGCGGGAGAGCTGCGCCATTCATGGCGCAAAGCCTACAAAATCAGGCCCGCGAAGTCCGGCGACATTCCTGAATCAGTGCGGGGGCGGTGATTCACAAAAGCGATCAGCGCGCCCGTGGTGCAGATTTCGATACACCGTGTTCAGCCGTTGAACACCGCCCGATCGGCTTGCCCATGACCGAGATGGCGAAGCCTGCTAGAAGATCGATGAAGCTGCGCGAACGGAGGGCGGCACATGGTTCAGGGCATCGTCATCGTCGCCATCCTGGCCGGCGCCGTTTGGTTCCTGATCCGGCATTTCAAGCGCGGCTGCTGCGACTGAGGTTCGGCCTCGCTATTGGGCGGCCTTCAGCTCCGTCGTACAATACACCGGATTCTTGGCCTTGGCCGCCCTCCATTCGTCATCAGCGCAACTGGCTGTCCTTGCTGCCCCGGCGATTGATGCCGGTGAAGGTGGGGCGCTTATCGCGTTCGCTTTGACAGGCGACACAGGTTCTTACGCCGGGTATGGCCGTGCGGCGTTTCGCGGGGATTTCGTCGCCGCACACCTCGCAGTCGGTGCTACCCTCGCCGGAAGGCAGACGCGATCGGGCGGCGAAAACCGCGTCCATGATCGTTGCATCAATCTGGTCCTGCACCGCACTATCGGGTGCCCATCCATTTGCCATCGCCGCAAGCTCCTCGATTTTGACCTTGGGGGTCAGATAGTCGGGGGCGCATGGGCCAAGCACGCGACTATCCAGCACAGCACCCGAATATAGGGTACTCCCTGCCAGTATCAAGGAGTGCGCAAATTTAGCTCAGGACGGATTTATGGGGTTCCAGTGGAGCGGGTAGATCTTCTTCGCCAAGCAGCGACAACATATCCCGCTCGATTGTCCGCTTCATCGCATAAAGCGGCAGACAGTTGGGCTCGACGCCGAACGGGTCTTCCAGCTCGTGTCCCAGCGCGTCGAGGCCGAAAAAGGTATAGGCGGTAAGGAGCACCGGCAGGAGCGTCCACCAGTCGAGTGATCCTGCGAGCGCGAAGGGAAGCATCACGCAAAAGATAATTGCGGTGCGATGAAGCAGCAGAGAATATGCGAACGGCACGGGCGTCGTGGATATCCGCTCGCAAGCGCCCTGAACCTTGCCGAAGGATCGCATGTCTTCTGCCACGACGGCATAGTGAATCGGCGTAATGACGCCAGTCTGCTTCAGGTGGAGCAGCCTACGCCCCATACGATCGAGCACGAGGTTGGTGACGTTCGGGCTCTTTGTCGCCGGGCCGATTTCGACCCACGGCGCAATAGCGGCGATTTCGTCCTCGCCGCGAAGGCGTGCGGTGAGGCCGCAGGCAAAGCCACATATGCTGTGGAGCAACGCTCGCCGATCCTCGTCAGGGAGAAGCGATGTCTCGCGCGCGAACGAACGGGCCGAGATAATCAGCTCGCCCCATAGCTGCCGCCCCTCCCACCATCGCGCATAGCAGGCATTGTTGCGAAAGCTCATGAAGATCGAGAGCGCGATGCCGATCAGGGTGAAAGGGATCGTCGAGATACGCGCGAAAATGCCGGGATGGGCTTGGGCGGCCAGGATGGCGATCACACTGACGATCGCTATCGCCGCCAGCCTCCGCGCGATGCGCGGCAAGATCGAGCCATGCACGGTGAAAATGATATCTTGGAAGCTCGGTTGCGATCGAACGATCATGGTCCGTGGAATGTCCTTCGCCTGTTTGCCGGCATTTCCCTCGGCAGCTCGTCGAAACGAGCTGCCGTCAGGGTTTGAGGATGAGGCGAATGACCTGCGCGACAGCCCCCAGCGCCAAAACGCTGGCCGCCCAGATTAAGACCATCCAGGCGAGCCGTCGACCGAGCGGTTTTTGCTCATCCATCAGTGATAGCCGTGGGCGCCGACCTTACCGCGGAACACCCAATAGGCCCACGCGGTATAGCCGAGAATGATCGGAATGATGATGGCCGCACCCGCCAGCATGAAGAGCTGGCTTTGCGGGGGAGCGGCTGCATCCCAGATCGTGACGGCGCGGGGAACGACATAGGGATAGATGCTGATCCCCAGCCCAACGAAACCGAGAAAGAACAGGCCAAGCGCCATAATGAAGGGCAGACGCTCCGCGCCGCGCTTCAGACTCCAGAAGAAGGTTGCAGCGCAGATTGCCACCAGCAGAGGAACCTGCGCGGTGAGAAGCACGCCGGGCATCGCAAACCAGCGTCGCCAATAGTCATAGGTCAGGAACGGCGTCGCCGCACTGACGGCGAAAAGCGCGAGTAGCGTCGCACCGCCGAGCCAAAATGCCAGTCGACGGGCGCGTTCCTGGCCCGGCCCTTCGGTTTTCCAGACCAGCCAGGCCGCGCCGAGAAGCGCATATCCGATTACGACTGCCGCGCCGGTCAAGAGGCTGAACGCGCTCAGCCAATCCAGCCATCCCCCGGCATAGGCATCGGCCTCGACCCGCACGCCTTGCAGGATCGCGCCCAGCGTGATCCCCTGCGAGAACGCCGCGAGAACGGACCCAAAGCTGAAGGCGACATCCCAGAAGGGACGATGGCGTGGATCTCGCCAACGAAACTCGAATGCCACCCCGCGGAACACGAGACCGAGCAACATCGCGATGATGAGCGGGTAGGTCGCGGGAAGGATGATGGCGTAGGCAAGGGGAAAGGCCGCGAAGAGACCGCCTCCGCCCAGCACCAGCCATGTTTCGTTGCCATCCCAGACCGGCGCGATCGAGTTCATCGCCTGATCGCGCTCCCCTCCGACCGAAAGGCTCGGGAAGAGGATGCCGATCCCCAGATCGAACCCGTCCATCACGACATAGGCGAAGACAGCAAAACCGATGATACCGGCCCAGATTATGGTGAGATCGAGGTGCTCCATGTTCATGCCTCCCGTCCGGTCGATGCCACGACGCCGCTCGCCGGCGTAATGCCCGCCGCGCGTTGCGGCACCTTGGACGGTTCCGGCTCACCGGCTGCGGGCGGCTTTGCCATCATCCGGAGCAGATAATAGGTGCCGGCCCCGAAGGCGCCGAAATAGACGAGGATGAAAGCGACGAGGGACGCCGCGACGGCGGGTGCGGCCAAGGGGGAATGGGACTCTGCGGTTCGCAGCAGGCCGTAAACGGTGAAGGGCTGTCGCCCAACCTCCGTCGTGACCCATCCTGCTATGACCGCGACGAAACCTGACGGACCAAGCGCGACAGCGGCGCGGTGAAGCCAGTGCCAGTCATAGAGCTTGCCGCGCCAGCGGGCGAGCAGGCTCCAAAGTCCCAGCCCCAGCATGGCGAGGCCCATCGCCACCATGATCCGAAACGACCAGAAGACGATCGGCGTGGGCGGCCAGCGATCGCGCGGGAAGTCGTTGAGGCCGGGGAGGGGCGCTTTGGGATCGTGCTTGAGGATAAGCGATCCCAGATAGGGGATTTCGACCTTGCCGTGGACCACCGCATCCTTGTTGCTCGGGAGGCCGAAAAGGATGAGCGAAGCGCCGTCGGGGCTGGCCTCATAATGACCTTCCATCGCGAGAACCTTCGCCGGCTGATGCTCCAGCGTGTTGAGGCCGTGCTGATCGCCCGCGAGAATCTGGATCGGAGCGACGAGCGCCGCCATCCACATCGCCATCGAGAACATCTTGCGCGCGCCGGGATTCGCGCGGTCGCGCAGAAGGTGCCATCCCCCGACCGCACCGACGACCATCGCCGTCGTCAGATAGGCCCCGATGACCGTGTGAACGAGGCGGTATGGAAAGCTCGCGTTGAAGATGATCGGAAGCCACGAACCTGCGGGCACGAACTGGCCCTTGGCATTGATCGCATAGCCTGCCGGCGTCTGCATCCAGCTATTCACGGAAATGATCCAGGTCGCCGAGATGAGCGTCCCGACGGCGACCATGCAGGTCGCGAAAAAGTGCGGCCCTTTGCCCACCTTGTTGATTCCGAACAGCATGACACCGAGGAAGCCCGCCTCAAGGAAGAACGCGGTGAGAACCTCATAGGCCATCAACGGGCCGATGACGGGGCCGGCTTTGGCCGAGAAGACCGACCAGTTCGTCCCAAACTGATAGGACATGACCACGCCCGAGACCACGCCCATGCCGAAGGCTACGGCGAAGATCTTGAGCCAATAGCGGTAGAGGTTGGCGTAAACGCCGCTCCCCGTTTTCAGCCACAACCCTTCAAGCACCATCAGGTAGCTTGCCGTGCCGATGGAGAAGGCCGGAAAAATGAAGTGGAAGGAGACCGTGAACGCGAATTGCGCGCGCGCCAGGATTACCGGATCGAGATTCGCAAGCACCAGATTTTCTCCCTGACTTTCGGCCTCCTCAACTGCGACCAGCGTTGTGGTGCTGCGGCGCGTGCTCGGCGAAAGGTGGAACAGCCTTGCGCACTTTAATACCATACTCCCCACCAGTATCAAGGGGGCAGGGAACCATAGATCAGCTCCTGATGTTTGGAGGGGGAAAGCGGGCCGTTGCAGCTATGAATCGGCAGAGGCCGTCGACGAGCCGCGACCCTTAATTCACAAGCGGCTTGAAACTCCCCCCCTGTATAGTATGTAGTGGTGATCTTTCAGGAAAGCGCGATGCCACATTCACCAGAGGACAAGAAGCGGGCCATCACACGCCTTCGCCGTATCAAAGGGCAGGCGGAAGCGCTGGAAAGGGCGATCGAGGCAGGTACGGACTGCGCACCCCTGCTCCAACAGATCGTGGCAATGCGGGGAGCGACCAACGGATTGATGGCGGAGGTGATGGAGAGCCATCTTAAAGAGACGTTCGGACCCTCAAGCAAGGCGATTGGGGGGCAGGACGGTGACTCTTACGATAATGACATGGAGGGGGTCATGAAGATATTGAGAACATATCTCAAATGAGCGCGGCCAAGATCATCCCGTATAGGTAATTATCTGGATATCTGATGCGTATGTATCGGTAATGTGGTGGTAATAATGAAGATACGACCAATCTTCGCTTGGTACGATTTGTGGGTTGGCGTTTTCATAGATCGTCCGAAGAGGCGGATATATATTTTTCCGGTTCCGTGTCTTGGATTGATGATTCAGCTTCAACACGCCGCCGCATCCTGACCGATCTATCTTCCAAGGGTCTCAGTGCAGGATTGCCGCCGCCATGCCCGAGCGAGTCGAGCGCAATTGCGAATTGTCGCTGCGCCGGATGCCGCAGGCAGATGGGATAGCATATGATCGTCAAGAATTTCGAATATCTCATAGCGCTCGATCGCGAGGGTCACTTCGGGCGGGCCGCCAAGAGCTGCAACGTGTCGCAGCCGACGCTTTCGGCGGGGATCAAGCAGCTAGAGGAAGATCTGGGCGTCGAGATCGTGCGGCATGGCCGGCGATATGACGGTCTCACATTGGAAGGCGGGACAGTGCTCGCCTGGGCCAAGAAGATCGAACGGGACTGTGACGGGCTGGAGAGTGACCTGTCGGCCCTCAAGCGAGGGCTGGAGGGCCTGTTCCGCTTGGGCATGGTATCAGGCACTTCGGCTGTCGGCGCGATCGTCAGCGCCGCTCTTGCGGATCAAATCCCCTTGCTGGGGCAAACCGTGACGGCGAGTGGCACTGCTTCGCTGTTGAGATCCTTGCTGGATCACGAAATGGACATGGCGCTGACCTATCTCGGCGAGGTTCCGAAGGACGAGTTCGAGACCCATCATCTCTACCGGGAACATACGACCCTGTTCCAGATGAGCAAAGAGCCGCAGCCCAAGCGAGTCGCGTGGGATCATGTCGTGAGCCTGCCGCTTTGCATTCTGGCAGGCGCGCTCCCCAGCGAGGCACAGTTGCAGCTCGCGCACTGCTCGGCCGCGACGATCAACACGGACACGATCGACATTCTGGCGGCGCATCTGGCCACAGGGCGTTACGCGGCAGTCTTGCCCCAATCGCTTGCGACCCGCCTCGCCCACATTCCAAACCTTCAGGCTTCAGCACTGACGGGTGCGGGCGCGCACGCAGATGTTGGATTCGTCAGCGTCAAGGGGGAGGCAAAGTCGCCGCCCTCGGCAGCCCTTCTTGAGCTGGTCCACACTCCCAAAGTCGTGTCTCCTTTGCAGGAAATCCTTGCATTGCATCGCCAATTTCAGCCTCGAAAGGGCTGAACCGGCAATGTTGCGGTGCGAAAAACGCTCATAGGAATTTCCTATCTCAAGATAGAAACTTCGAGTTTGCTGTCACATGCAGCCAAAGCCATTCTGCATGGACGATAATGAAGAGGTCTGGATCGCCAAAGGCGTATTGTGTTGATTTAATTCAGCGCAGCTCCTTTGGCGCGTCCGGTAGAAACTTCAACATTATTGAGGGGTGGCGGACGAGAGCTAGGAGATAATTCGATGGCTACCGGAAACAGGATCGTCACATTCGAGAAGCCGATGGAGATGAAGGTCAACACCTTCAAATTCCCGGAGCTGATTACGCCGCAGGGCAAGAAAGCCCCCCACGGCGCCATTCTCAAGATCGTCACCACCAACATCTGCGGCAGCGACCTTCACATCTACCGCGGTTCGTTCGAAGTCCCCAAGGGGATGACGATGGGCCACGAGATGACCGGCGAGGTGATCGAGGTCGGCTCCGACGTCGAATATATCAAGGTCGGCGATATCGTGTCCGTTCCCTTCAACGTCGGCTGCGGACGCTGCTACAACTGCAAGCACATGCGCTCGGACGTGTGCGAGCACACCAACCCCGAAGTCGATTGCGGCGCCTACGGCTTCAACCTGGGCGGATGGACCGGCGGTCAGGGGGATTACCTGTTCGTGCCCTATGCAGACTTCAATCTGCTGGCCTTCCCCGACAAGGACGCGGCCATGGCGAAGATCCGTGATCTGACGCTGCTTTCGGACGTGCTGCCGACCGCGTTCCACGGGTTCGCCGCGCCCGACTGGCCGGCGCAGCCTGCGTATATCGTCGGCGAGAACGTGCTGATCTTCGGCGCGGGGCCTGTCGGTCGCGCGGGCGCAGCCTGCGCGAAGCTCCTCGGTGCCGGCGCCATCATCGTCGCCGACTTCATTCAGGAGCGGCTCGATCTGCTCAAGCCGCACGGCGTCGAGACCATCAACCTGTCGGACGGCATTCCGATCGAGGATCATCTGGAACGGATCACCGGCAAGCGCGAGGCCGATCGCGTCATCGACTATGTGGGCCTCGACTGTCGCGGGTTCGGGGCGGAGTCCGACCAGATCGTCGAGAACGCCGTCACCAACGCGCTGCTGAAATATGTCCGCTTCGGTGGGATGACCAGCACGGTCGGCGTTTACTGCCCCAATCCGATCTCCAAGAATAGGGACAACAAGAAGGGCAGCATGGAAGTCGATTGGGCCAGTGGCTGGATCAAGTCGCCGCGGATGTCGGCAGGCCAGTCGCCGACGGCGAATTACAACCACGCCCTCATGCGGGCGATCCTGAACGATCGGATGCCCTATCTGACCCCGATGATGAACACGAAGATCATCAAGCTGGAGGATGCGCCGGCGGCCTACAAGGAGTTCGATGACGGATCGGCGTTCAAGTACGTCATCGATCCGCACGGCTCCGTAGCGGCCTGATCTTCTTCTAACCCGGAATATCCCCCGGTCATGACCGGGGGATATTCTGAGTCGTAGGGGGCGGACTGCTTTCCGCACGAACACCCCCTTCCGGCTTGTCGATCTAACTCCCCCCCGGATCGGCAAGCCGCCCCTTTCCGGAAACGCAGCATCAACGATCGCGCTGCGCTTTCCCAAGCCATGACGTCCTGTCAGGCGCCTCCATCCCTCAGTCGATATCCCTCTTGCATACTGGCTAGGAGTATATTAGACATACTCCCGCCAGTATGTGTTTGTCCGAGAGTCGCGCTTCGCCGGGCTTCACAACCGGCGGTCCGATTCAACCAACGAGGGAAATCAAAATGAAATCTCGCGCCGCCGTAGCCTTCGAGGCAGGCAAGCCGCTCGAAATCGTCGAGATCGATGTCGCACCGCCCCAGAAAGGCGAAGTGCTCATCAAGGTCACGCATACCGGGGTATGCCACACCGACGCTTTCACGCTGTCCGGCAACGATCCGGAGGGCATTTTCCCGGTCGTTCTCGGTCACGAGGGCGCGGGCATCGTCGTCGAGGTCGGCGAGGGCGTCACCAGCGTCAAGCCGGGCGATCACGTCATTCCGCTCTACACCGCCGAGTGCGGCAAGTGCGAGTTCTGTCTGTCCGGCAAGACCAACCTGTGCGTCGCGGTCCGCGAAACGCAGGGCAAGGGCCTGATGCCTGATGGCACCACGCGCTTCTCCTACAACGGCCAGCCCCTCTATCACTACATGGGCTGCTCGACGTTCAGCGAATACACCGTCGTCGCCGAAGTCTCGCTCGCCAAGATCAACCCGGAAGCGAACCCCGAGCATGTCTGCCTTCTGGGCTGCGGCGTCACCACCGGCATCGGCGCGGTCCACAACACCGCCAAGGTGCAGCCGGGTGACTCGGTTGCCGTGTTCGGTCTGGGCGGCATCGGTCTCGCCGCGATCCAGGGCGCGCGTCAGGCCAAGGCAGGCCGCATCATCGCGATCGACACCAACCCGACGAAGTTCGAGCTGGCACGTCAGTTCGGCGCGACCGACTGCATCAACCCCAAGGACTATGACAAGCCGATCCAGCAAGTGCTGATCGAGATGACCGGATGGGGCATCGACCACACGTTCGAGTGCATCGGCAACGTCCATGTCATGCGGGCCGCGCTGGAATCCGCGCATCGTGGCTGGGGCCAGTCGATCGTCATCGGCGTTGCCGGCGCGGGCCAGGAAATCTCCACCCGTCCGTTCCAGCTCGTCACGGGCCGCGTCTGGAAGGGGTCGGCCTTTGGCGGCGTCAAGGGGCGCACCCAGCTTCCCGGCATGGTCGAGGACGCCATGAAGGGCGAGATCGATCTGGCGCCCTTCGTCACCCACACCATGGGTCTCGATGAGATCAACGAGGCGTTCGACCTGATGCACGAAGGCAAGTCGATCCGCACCGTGATCCACTACTGATCCGACAGATTACGCCGTTTAGTTTCAAACACTAACCTCAAGGAAGAATATCATGGCTGACCCCGTTATCTCCGGCAACGGCGTGTTCTCGCACGTCTTCATCGGCGCTGCCGACGTCGAGCAGTCGTCGGCGTTCTATGACGCCGCTCTGGGCGCCCTGGGCGTCAAGAACCTCGGCCCCTTCGGCAATGGCTGGGTGCTGTACGGTCGCGACAAGCCCGCCTTCATCATTGCCCGTCCCGGCAATGGCGAAGCGCCCTCCAGCAACGGCGTGACGGTTGGCTTTGCCGCCGCGACGCCCGCCGAAGTGGACGCTTTCCACGCGGCCGGCCTCGCGGCCGGTGGCACCGACGAGGGCCAGCCCGGCCCGCGTGGCCATCTGCCGGGTGCCTATGCGGCCTATCTGCGTGATCCGGCGGGCAACAAGGTCTGCTCGTACACCTTCATCTGAAGCCGGAAGGTGAGGGCGATACCCGCAACCCTATGACTGGCTGTCGCCGGCGCTGAAACAGGCGCCGGCGCTTCCCCCCGCACAACAGCCAGCAAAAGGGCTCCTATCGCCACACCGTCCACCAACCGTCGAAGCAAGGAAACAAAAATGGAACGTGTCGAACATCACGCCAGCTTCGGCGGTTGGCAGGACGTCTATCAGCATGACTCGATCAGCCTCGGTTGTCCGATGAAGGTCGGCGTCTATCTGCCTCCCCAGGTGAAGGACGGTCGCGTGCCGGTGCTGTATTGGCTGTCCGGCCTGACCTGCACCGAGCAGAATTTCATCACCAAGGCTGTCGCGCAGCGTTTCGCGGCCGAGCACGGGATCATCCTCGTCGTGCCGGACACCAGCCCGCGAGGCGAAGGCGTGGCCGACGATCCCGGCTATGATCTGGGGCAGGGCGCCGGCTTCTACGTCAACGCGACGCAGGAACCTTGGGCCGCACACTACCGCATGTACGATTATGTCGTCGAGGAATTGCCGGCGCTGATCGAAGCCACATTCCCGGCCGATGATCGCCGGGCTATCGCGGGCCATTCCATGGGCGGGCATGGCGCCCTTGTTGCCGCCCTGCGCAACCCCGGACGCTATCGCAGCGTATCGGCCTTCTCGCCGATCGTAGCGCCGAGCCAGGTGCCTTGGGGCGAGCGTGCCTTCACGGCCTATCTGGGTGACGATCGCGAGGCGTGGAAGCAATATGACGCCATCGAACTTATCAAGGCCGCCCGCGAGCGTCTGCCGTTGCTCGTCCATCAGGGTCTGGATGACGAGTTTGTCGAGCGCGAGCTGCGCCCCGACTTGCTGGAGGCGGCGTGCAAGGCTGCCGAGCACCCGCTGACGCTCCATCGGCTGCCTGGATACGACCACAGCTATTATTTCATCGCGAGTTTCATCGGCGAACATATCGCCCACCATGCCGCGGCGTTGTCCCAATGACCGGGCCGTCACCTTCAACCATGCGCGAAATCGCGCCCAGCCATGAGCCGGCTCACGGCCGCCATCGCGTGGTGGTCGTGGGGGCGGGCTTCGGCGGCCTTGAAACCGTGCAGCGGCTCGCCGGGAGCGGCGTGGACATCACGCTCGTCGATCGCCGCAACCACCATCTCTTTCAGCCGCTGCTCTATCAGGTGGCGGGCGCCTCGCTGTCGCCATCGGAGATCGCATGGCCGATCCGTTCGCTCTTCGCCAAGCGGAAGGACGTGCGGACCCTGCTCGGCGAGGTTGAAGGTGTCGATACAGGCGGTCGGCGCGTCATTCTGGAGGACGGCTCGACGGTTGCCTATGACACGCTCGTCATCGCGACGGGCGCGCGGCACTCCTATTTCGGCCACGATCAATGGGAACCGTTTGCTCCCGGCCTGAAATCGCTGGAGGATGCAACCACCATTCGCCGGCGCCTTCTGGTCGCCTTCGAGGAAGCCGAGCGTGAGACGGACCCCGCGCGCCGTGCCGCTTTGCAGACCTTCGTCATCATCGGTGGTGGCCCGACCGGCGTGGAGCTGGCCGGCACGATCGCGGAGCTTGCCCGCCTGACGCTGGTGCGGGATTTCCGGTCGATCGACCCGCGTGCGACCCGCGTCGTGCTGATCGAAGCCGGGCAACGGCTCTTGCAGGCTTTCCCGGAAGACCTCTCCGCCTATACCCGGCAGGCGCTCGAAAAGCTCGGCGTCGAAATCAAGCTCGGCACGCCGGTCACGGAATGCTCCGCCGATGGCGTCGTCGTGGATGGGAAGCAGATTCCCGCCGAAACGATCCTGTGGGCAGCAGGCGTCCAGGCATCGCCCGCCGCGCATTGGCTGAACGCTGAAGCCGATCGCGCTGGCCGCGTGATTGTCGGACCGGACCTGACGGTGCCGGGTCATCGCGACATTTTCGTGATCGGCGACACCGCGGCCTCGAACGGGTTCGATGGCAAGCCTGTCCCCGGTCTTGCGCCGGCTGCGAAGCAGGCGGGTCAATATGTCGCCCGGCTTATCCGCCAGCGCCTGAAGGGGCAGAACGAGGTCGCGCCCTTCCATTACCGGCATCAGGGCAATTTGGCGACTATAGGCCGCAGCCTTGCCGTCGTCGACATGGGTCGGTTTAAGTTGCGCGGGGCCCTGGCGTGGTGGATGTGGAAGCTCATCCACATTTATTTCCTGATCGGGGCGCAGAACCGGCTTAGTGTGGCACTAAGCTGGCTGTGGACCCATGGCATAGGATATCGTGGCTCTCGGCTGATTACTTATGGCGATCTAGATCATCGCGACGTGGGGGAGAAGGATGACAAGGGGGGAAAGCCGATTGAGTGAAGCGGGCAGCGCTCCGAATGGCGGTTCGACTGTCTATGGTATGCCGACCTATGAAAATAGGCGGGTTGCCATCGACGAGGTACATGCGCGCCCATATCTCCTGATCGAGTCACCGCGCGCCCTGGTGCAGCTCGCCTTCATGAATGAAGGCAATCTGGCCAAGGATAAGGCGACGCTCGCGGAAATATCGAGCCGAATGGGCGCGTCGCTGCCCGATCAGAACTCCCCCCTTCATGGCCTGACCTGGGATCAGGGCAAATTGCATTGTGAGAAGCATACGGAGTTTTCGACCTACCTGTGGAGCGCGCCTGTTGATCCCGACACCGGGGATCTGGCGGGCGAAGACCCGTTCAAGCACGGCTTCACCCCGCCTGGGCCGGTCATTTGCGGCATCCGGTTGGACGTGGTGGCGTGGACGGAAGAGACCGCGACCTACATTGACCGCTTCGATCCGATCAGCCGCTGCCATTCGCTCGTCGAGGACGGCATGGCGGATATCGTTACCGATTTCCGTCAGGATGCAGATGGGCTGACCCGCATCCTCATCCTCGATCGCGGCCTGACGCCGATCCGGCTTGGCGCGCTGGCGCAGCGGCTCCTTGAAATCGAGACCTATCGGACGTTGGCCCTGCTCGGTATTCCCCTGACCCAATCGCTGGGTCCGCATCTACGCAATATAGAAAAGCGCCTCGCCGCGATCACGGATGAGATGCGCAAGTCGGCTCGGCGCAACAGCGAGGCGCTGCTTTCCAGATTGACGGATCTCTCGGCCGAGCTGGAGGCGGACACGGCGTCCAGCCTCTACCGCTTCGGCGCGAGCCGCGCTTATTACGAGATCGTCGAGGAACGGCTTGCCGCACTCGGCGAAACCTTCGTCCCCGGCTGCTATCGCTGGCGCAGCTTCCTGCATCGCAGGATCGCCCCCGCCATGCGGACCTGTCGCGTGATCGAGGAGCGGCAGGCCAATCTCTCGGACAAGCTGGCGCGCGCGACCACCTTGCTGCGATCCTGGATCGATGTGCAGCTCGAACGCCAGAATAGCGACCTGCTCGCCTCGATGAACAACCGGGCGAAGCTGCAATTGCAGCTTCAGCAGACGGTGGAGGGCCTGTCTGTCGCCGCAATCTCCTATTATGTGATCGGCCTGCTCTCCTATTTCATCAAGGGCATACCGGGCATTCACGACGCAGTGGCGCCTGAGCTGGTGATCGCAGCTTTGGTTCCCCTTGTCCTCCTTGGTGTCTGGTGGACCGTTCGGCGGATCAGGCACGCACACAAGGACCATGGACAGCCGCCCGCGAAGGGGCAGATGTGACCCGACAATCGTTTTTGGGCACGCTTGAGGCGTTCATGGCCTGGCCCTGGCAGGAGGATATCTGATGTCGACTGGCATATTCATTTTGCACTCCGACTATACCCCGGCGGGCGATCAGCCCGAAGCGATCGCGCGGCTCATATCCGGCATCGAGGAGGGGGCGCACCATCAGACCCTCAAGGGCATCACGGGGTCGGGCAAGACGTTCACGATGGCCAACGTGATCCATCGCCTGAAGCGTCCCACGCTGATCCTGGCCCCCAACAAGACGCTAACGTCGCAGCTCTATGACGAAATGCGGCGATTTTTCCCTGAAAACGCCGTGGAGTATTTCGTCTCCTACTACGACTATTTCCAGCCAGAGGTGTATTTGCCGGGCCGCGATGAGTTCATTCCGAAAGATTCCTCGATCAACGAGCATCTGGAACGGTTGCGCCTTTCGACGACAAAATCCCTGATTGAGCGCCGCGATACGATCGTCGTTGCCTCGGTATCGTCGATCTATGGCATGGGCGATCCCGACAATTATCGCGCGCTCCAGGTTCCGCTGACCGAGGGCGCGCGGTTGGGACAGGAAGAGCTTCTTCGCGGCCTGGCGCGTCTGCAATATGATCGGGCCGAGCACAAGCTGAAGCGCGGCACCTATCGCGCTGATGGCGACGCTGTTGAGGTTTACCCGGCGGATTCGGAATATAAGGCCCTGCGGGTCGGATTGGCGAACGGCCTGATCGCGTCCCTCCAGTGGTTCGATGCGGCGACCGGAAGGCAGCTAGAGAGCACCGATCACTATCTCGTATCGCCCAAGACCGTTCTGGCGGCGACCGCCGATCAGGCCCGCAAGGCCGCAACGGCGATCCTCGCAGAGATGGAGACGCAGGTCGAGCGGCTGACCAGCGAAAATCGCCTGACGGAAGCGGCGCGCCTCTATGATCGCATCACCAACGATGCCGAGATGTTGCGCGAGGTCGGATATTGCTCGGGCATGGAAAATTACGCCTGCTATCTGAGCGGCCGTGACCCAGCGCTCCCGCCCATAACCCTGCTCGACTATCTGCCCAAGGATGGGCTGCTGTTCGTCGACGAATCGCATGTGATGATCCCGCAGATCTCGGCGATGTTCCGGGGCGACCAGGCCCGCAAGGATACGCTGATCGATTATGGCTTCCGCCTGCCATCCTCGAAGGACAGCCACCCCTTGAGCTTCCACGAGTTCGAACAGGTCAAGCCGCAGACGATCTTCGTGTCCGCCACCCCCGGCGCCTATGAGGTAAGGGCCTCGCAAGGCAGGGTGGTCGAACAGATCGTTCGGCCGACCGGCCTGCTCGATCCGAAAGTGGAAATCCGCCCGTCCCAAGGCGCGCGGGATGATTTGCTACGCGAGATCGCGCAGCGCACGAAGCGCGATGAGCGCGTGCTGGTCACGACGCTGACCAAGGTCGCGACCGAGGAGCTGCACGCATTCCTCGAAAGCCAGGGCGTGCGCGCGCGCTACATGCACTCTGACGTCAAGGTCGAGGATCGGGTCGCGATCATCGAGGGCCTGCGCGCGGGCGAGTTCGACGTGCTGATCGGTATCAGCCTGCTACGCGAAGGGCTCGATATCCCCGAAGCGTCGCTGATCGCGATCTTCGATGCGGACCGCGCGGGCTTCCTGCGCTCGGCCCAGGCGCTGATCCAGATGATCGGCCGCGTCGCGCGCAACGTGAACGGCACCGCAGTTCTCTACGCCGATACCGTGACGCCGGCGATGAGGGCCGCGATCGACGAGACCGAGAGTCGGCGACAGCGCCAGATCGCCTTCAACGAAGAGAACGATGTCACCCCGCTCTCGTCGGTTCGCGGCCTGGCGTCGGCGCAGCCCGACCGGGAAGAGCCGTCGGTCCATTCGGAGGCTTTCTGCGAAAATCTGTACGAGCTGTGCGACCGGATCACCGCGAAGGAACAGGCGCTGCTGACGGCAGTAGATAACGATGACGAGGATCGGGCGGAGACGATCCGGGGCGAGTTGGACGGCCTGTACCGTCAGTTCATCTATCTGTGATGCGCCGAGTGAAAGTGACCGTATGAGCAAGGATCAGGAGCCTCAAACCACCCCCGGCAAGGAACGCGCGCCGCGCTCCGGCTTCGTTCAGGTACGCGGCGCGCGGCAGAACAATCTCAAGAATGTCGACGTGGACGTGCCGCGCGACGCCTTCGTGGTGTTCACCGGCATATCCGGATCGGGCAAATCGAGCCTCGCTTTCGGCACCCTCTATGCCGAGGCACAGCGCCGCTATCTGGAATCGGTCGCGCCCTACGCCCGCCGCCTGATCGATCAGGCCGGTGTGCCGGAGGTTGACGCTATCGACGGGTTGCCTCCCGCAGTCGCGTTGCAGCAGCAGCGCGGCTCGGCCAATGCGCGGTCCTCGGTTGGGAGCGTGACGACGCTCTCCAGCCTGGTACGGATGCTCTACTCGCGCGTCGGCGAATATCCGCGCAATCAGCCCATGCTCTATGCGGAGGACTTCTCGCCAAACACAGTCGCGGGCGCCTGCCCGACCTGCCACGGCATCGGGCGCGTCTATGACGCGACCGAAGAGACGATGGTGCCCGACGACACGCTGACGATCCGGGAACGCGCCATCGCCGCATGGCCGCCCGCGTGGCACGGCCAGAACCTGCGCGATATCCTCGTCTCGCTCGGCTATGATGTCGACACCCCATGGCGGGATCTTCCGAAGAAGGATCGCGACTGGATACTCTTCACCGACGAGACGCCGACGGTGCCGGTCTATGCGGGTCTGACGCCCGAGCAGACGCGCGTCGCCCTCAAGCGCCGCATGGAGCCGAGCTATCAGGGCACCTTCACCGGCGCCCGTCGCTATGTGCTGGAGACGTTCGCCAACACCAAAAGCGCGCTGATGAAGAAGCGCGTCTCGCAATATATCATAGGCCGCGATTGCCCGACCTGCGACGGCAAGCGGCTGAAGCGCGAGGCTCTGTCGGTGAAGTTCGCGGGCCTCGACATCGCCGAGTTTGGCGACCTGACGGTGCTGAAGCTCCGGGACTTGCTCACGCCTGTCGCGCATGGCGAGTATGGGGGCGCCGCGGCGGCCCCGAAGGGCCATGTTCTTGGCAAGGCGGCCCGCGATGCGGCAGTTGAACGCAGGGTCGCGGCGGGAGGCTCGGCGCACAAGGCAGCGCCCGACGTGCGCCGCACGCCCAACCTCTCCGATGAGAAGCGGGTCGCCGCGCAGCGTCTCGCATCCGAGCTGCTCGAACGGCTCGGCCCGCTGATCGATCTTGGCCTTGGCTACATCTCGCTCGACCGAAGCACGCCGACGCTTTCCTCCGGCGAGCTGCAACGCCTGCGCCTTGCCACTCAATTGTCCTCGCAGCTTTTCGGCGTGGTCTATGTGCTGGACGAGCCCTCGGCGGGGCTGCACCCGGCAGACGGCGAAGCTTTGCTCACCATCCTTGAGCGGCTGAAAGCGGCGGGCAACTCGCTGTTCGTCGTCGAGCATGATCTTGACGTGATCCGCCATGCCGAATGGCTGGTCGATGTAGGGCCAGGAGCAGGCGAAAAGGGCGGTGAAGTGCTCTACAGCGGGCCGATCGCGGGACTGGCCGACGTCGAGGCGTCGATCACGCGCCGCTATCTGTTCGCAGAGCCCGTCGCCCATGACCGGACCCCGCGCGAAGCAAAGGCTTGGCTCCGTCTAGAGGGGGTGACGCGCAACAACCTGCGCGGCCTCGACGTCGAGCTTCCGATCGGTTGCTTCACCGCTGTCACCGGGGTTTCGGGATCGGGCAAGTCCAGTCTGGTCAGCCAGGCGCTGCCGGAGCTTGTCGCGGAACAGCTCGGCGGCTCGCCGGCTGCCGAGGAAGAGGATGCCGATCCGCTGCTTGATGTTGCGCAGGAAGAGACCGAAGGCCGCATCGTTGCGGGCATGGAGCATGTGCGCAGACTGGTGCGGGTCGATCAGAAGCCGATCGGCCGCACCCCACGCTCGAACCTCTCCACCTACAGCGGCCTGTTCGATCATGTGCGCAAGATCTTTGCCGGCACTCCGTTGGCCAAGAAGCGCCGTTACAGCCCCGGCCGCTTCTCGTTCAACGTCGCCGAAGGCCGCTGCCCGGTATGTGAGGGCGAGGGGTTCGTGATGGTGGAGCTGCTGTTCCTGCCAAGCGTCTATGCGCCGTGCTCGACCTGCCACGGCAGCCGCTACAACCCGCAAACGCTCGAAGTCGAATGGAACGGCCGCAACATCGCCCAGGTGCTGGAGCTGACGGTGGACGAGGCGTGCGACTTCTTCGCGGGTGAGGCGTCCGTCATGCGCTCGCTGGATGTGCTGCGGGAGATCGGCCTTGGATATCTGAGGCTCGGGCAGCCGGCGACGGAACTGTCGGGCGGCGAGGCGCAGCGCATCAAGCTTGCGACCGAGCTGCAACGCGCCCAGCGCGGCAACACCATCTACATCCTCGACGAGCCTACTTCGGGGCTTCACCCGTCCGACGCGGACCGGCTGATGCGGCACCTGCAGGGCCTTGTCGACGTGGGCAATACGGTTGTTGTCGTCGAGCATGACATGCGCGCCATCGCACAGGTGGATTGGGTCATCGATCTCGGACCGGGAGCCGGGGAGGAAGGTGGCCTAATCATCGCCAGCGGCGTCCCTAGCGACGTTGCAGAGGCGGAAGGCAGTCTGACCGCGCCCTATCTCAAGGCGGCGCTTTAGCCGCCTCTTGGGTGTGTGCCATAACGATGGGCCGGGTCCGGCCATAGGAGACGAGCTTGCCTTCCACTGTCGCTCAGGATGTTACCGCACGTTCCCAGGCCGTCGATGCCCGGCTCACTCGTGCAGCCATCTTCCTCGTGGTGTCGATGGGCGCGGGTGCAAAGCCCGAGATGGCGGTGCGAAATCTCTGCGCAATCCTTTCCTCGCTGGTGCGTGGCGTCGGCTTTAGGGCAGCGGATGGAGGGCTTTCCTGCATCATGGGGATCGGCTCCGATGCCTGGGACCGACTGTTCGGGGCACCGCGGCCGAAGGAGCTGCATCCGTTCCGGGAAATTCATGGCGTCCATCATGCGCCTTCGACACCCGGCGACCTGCTGTTCCACATTCGCGCCGCACGGCAGGACCTGTGCTTCGAGATGGCCGCGCAGATCGTGAAGCGCCTCGCCGGCGTCGCCTCGGTCACGGACGAGGTGCATGGCTTCCGCTACTTCGATGATCGCGACTTACTGGGCTTCGTCGATGGGACGGAAAACCCCGTCGAGCAGGGGGCGAGAGATGCCACGGTGATCGGGGCGGCGGACGATCCGGTCTTCGCTGGCGGCAGCTATGTGATCGTCCAGAAATACCTCCATGACCTCGACAAGTGGAACGCGATTCCCGTCGAGCAACAGGAGAAGATCGTCGGGCGCGAGAAACTGTCGGACATCGAGCTGGACGAGGCAGCGAAGCCGAGCTTCGCGCACAACGTCCTCACCAACATCGAGGAGGACGGCGAGCAACTCCAGATCCTGCGCGACAACATGCCGTTCGGCGATGTCGGCAAGGGGGAGTTCGGCACCTATTTCATCGGTTACGCCCGCTCACCCACGCGGATCGAGCGGATGCTCGACAATATGTTCATCGGCCTGCCGCCCGGCAACTACGATCGCCTGCTCGATGTCAGCCGGGCCGTGACCGGCTCGCTCTATTTCGTGCCGTCGGCCGACTTTCTGGACGCCGTGACGCCGGGGCCGCCAGCGGCCGATGACGACGATAGCAATGGCGATGAAGCGGTGGCTGCGCCGGCACCCACGGCTCCGACCCCGGAGGCTCCAACGGCATTGGACGGATCGCTCCGCATTGGATCACTCAAAGACGAGGCCGGACATGAATAACCTCCATCGCGAACTCGCCCCGATCTCAGACGCCGCCTGGGCACAGATCGAACAAGAGGCGACCCGAACCCTCAAGCGCTATCTGGCCGCGCGCCGCGTCGTGGACGTGCCGGACCCGAAGGGGGCTACGCTCGCGGCCGTGGGCACGGGCCACACCAAGCCGATCGATGCGCCGAGCGATGGCGTCCAGGCCGTGCGGCGTGCGGCGTGCGGCCAATGCCGTAGTCGAACTGCGCGTGCCCTTCACGCTGACCCGCGCTGCGATCGACGATGTGGAGCGTGGCTCCGAAGATTCCGACTGGCAGCCGCTCAAGGAAGCTGCCCGCACGATCGCCTTTGCCGAAAATCGTGCGATCTTTGATGGCTATGCCGCTGCCGATATCGGCGGCATCCGTCCCGGCGCGAGCAACGAGCCGGTGCCGCTGCCCACGGCCGTCGCCGGATATCCCGCCATCGTCGCCCAAGCCGTCGACCGGTTGCGCCTTGCCGGGGTCGAGGGGCCTTATCGACTGGTGCTGGGCGATGATCCGTTCACCGCGATCAGCGGCGGCAGCGAGGAGGGCTATCCGGTGCTCCAGCACATCAATCGTCTGGTGGATGGCGATATCATCTGGGCGCCGGGCATCACGGGCGGCGTCGTCCTGACAACACGGGGCGGCGATTTCGAACTCGATCTCGGACAGGACTTGTCGATTGGCTATCTCAGCCACACCGCCGAGGTGGTTGAGCTGTACCTGCAAGAGAGCTTCACCTTCCGGCTGCTGACGAGCGAGGCGGCTGTTTCGCTCCCGACAGCGGAAGCGTCGGCGCAGCCGGCGTGAAGGCGTTGCCGGTTGCGCCGCCCCCACGCGGGCCGCAGCGAGGGGTGGGACGATGATAAGTCTCGTCGGTTGGCTCGCCACGATCGCGACGATGATCGCGGCGATGATGACGGCTTCCAACCTGGGCGCGCGCGTGACGGGCTGGGGCTTCGTGGTGTTCAGCATCAGCTCGGTTTGCTGGACCACATTGGGCTACGCCACAGGACAGACAGCCTTGGTTGCCACCAATGGATTCCTGATGCTGACGAACCTCGTCGGTATCTGGCGATGGTTGGGGCAGCAGACCAAATATGAGGATGGCGGCCGATCGGCCGAAACAGCCAGCCAAAGATCCGATACGCCGAACCTGTTCACCGCGACCGGCCTGATCGGCATGGCGGTTGATGACAAGAGCGGGATGAATCTGGGCCGGGTTGTCGAGGCCCTGATCGAATGTTCGACCGGCAGGATAAACTATGTGGTGATCTCGGACGAGCGATATGCCGGTCTTGAAGAGACATTGCGAGCGGTGCCGCTCGAATCCCTCAGGATCGGCTACACGCGCATGACGCTGTTGCTGGACGGCCCGAGCTTCCTGTCACAGCCCGGCCTCAAAAGTCGTGACTGGCCCGCCTTCGCTCCGATCAATCCCTAGCAAGCGATCGCTCAAACCAATTGGAGCGCGCGATCATGATCTTGACCGGGGCCAAGAAAGCGCAGGATCAGGATACGGTGGGCTTCTGGCCGGTAGAGGATGCCATAGCGGCGATAGGAACGGCGACGGATACCGTAGCGCTCATAGCGAGGCACCAGAGGATAGCCCTGGGGCAGATCGGCAAGGCGACGGGCCGCCTCACGCAATTCCTCGACAAAGCTGATGGCTCTCGCGGGATTGTCCTTTTCGATATGTTCGGCGATGTGATCGAGGTCGGCCAGCGCATCCGGCGTCAGGATGACTTTCATTGCGGCTGAGCGCTTGCCCGTGTCCGAATCCTGTCGATGATAGCATCGCAGGCGTCGTCGAGGTCGTGGGTGCGCCCCGCCTCCGCATCGGCAAGGCCGCGTTCGATCGAGGCGTCAAGATCATGCAGCCACCGTTCGACATCCTGCGTCTCACCCTGATCGCGCCGAATGAGATCGCGAACATAATCACTCACGCTGGCATAATGCCCGCTGTCGATGCGGCGCTGGACGTAATCCCGCATGGGGTCTGGAAGGGAGACGTTCATCGAAGCCATAAATCACCTCACTACCATTATGGCAAAAACTGCCATTGGTTTCAAGGCGCCTGCCTCTCTTGTGCAGCCGTTCCCCCTTCGGGTCATCCCACCGGCGAGGGCAAGATCACATAACGCTAAGCGACCTTTGCCTCGCCCACCATAACAATATGTTGGAAAAGCTTGCTGGTGCGTTCCCCGGCAGGGGCGGCCATGGCGGCGGCGATCGCGGCTTGGTTCAAGCGGTGGTGGGTCGGGGCCGTGCCGCCGCCTCCGGATTGCGGCCCAGGACCATGAGCAGGCGGGGCCGAGCCAGGGGCGCCATTATCATCCGCCTCGGCCGCGGCGATCACCCGCAGGCTGTTTATCGGTGCGGTGGGGTCGGGTCGAATGTTCGGCATTTGCGGTGCGGGGATCTTGGTCAGTGCGACCATGGCCTTCTCCGTATAATAGCGGATTTTCTTGCCATAGACGGGCGGGATGCCGAGGCGCAGGACGATCATGTCCTTGAGCTGCCCCCTTCTGAGTGGTCCATCGACTATGACAGTCTGGACCAAGGAAGGGACGACGAATGCCTGCGAAGAAGCACAAGCCCGAAGAGATCATCGGGAAGCTGCGTGAGGTTGAGATCATGCTGGGTCAGGGCGGCACGACCGCTGAGGCTTGCCGGCGGATCGCAGTCAGCGAGCAGACCTACTATCGCTGGCGCAAGGAATATGGGGGCCTGAAGACGGATCAGGCTCGGCGAATGAAGGATCTTGAGAAGGAGAATGCCCGGTTGCGGCGCGCGATCTCGGACCTGACGCTGGACAAGCTCATCTTGCAGGAGGCGGCAAAGGGAAACTTCTGAGCCCCGCACGGCGCCGACGCTGCGTCGATCAGGTGCGGGCTGTGCTGGATGTGTCCGAGCGGCGTGTGTGCCGCGTGCTCGGCCAGCACCGGTCTACGCAGCGCAAGGAACCGTGCGGGGCAGATGACGAGCAATTGCTGACCGAGGATATCATTGCCTTGGCCAGACAGTACGGGCGCTACGGCTATCGGCGGGTGACCGCGCTGCTGCATGCGGCGGGTTGGTCAGTGAACCACAAGCGGGTGGAACGTATCTGGCGACGCGAAGGGCTGAAAGTCCCGCAGAAACAACCCAAGCGCGGGCGGCTGTGGCTGAACGACGGTTCGTGCATCCGGCTGCGACCACAATATCCAGGGCATGTCTGGGCCTATGATTTCGTCGAAGGGCGCACCCATGATGGGCGCAAGTTCCGCATTCTGACCATCATCGACGAGGCCAGCAGGGAATGTCTGGCGCTGGTGGTCGCGCGTCGGCTCAACCATGAGGATGTGCTGGCGGCACTCGCCGAGCTGTTCATCGAGCGCGGTCCACCAGCCCATATCAGGTCCGATAACGTCCTATGTCGGGAAGCAGCGGCGGGTTTTGGCCAGCAGATATCCATGCGCCGACAACCGTCGGCGCGGCATGCAATCT
Organism: Roseomonas aeriglobus; assembly: GCA_016937575.1. NCBI lineage: Bacteria > Pseudomonadati > Pseudomonadota > Alphaproteobacteria > Acetobacterales > Roseomonadaceae > Muricoccus > Muricoccus aeriglobus. The sequence continues at coordinate 88,971 of JAFHKN010000004.1, forward strand.
GAGCCAGATGGCTCCCACCGTCAACGGGATCGCTCCCTGCCATAGCAAACACAGGATCCAGCAGCGCCGAGGCGGCCGTGGTCCTCACCATCCTTAAAACGGGCTCTGTTGCAAACTCTGATGCGGTTGCCAAGGTTGGGCCCTTGGATTGGTAAGGTCGGTTGTGATGGACGATTTCAAAGGGCGGCATTTTACCGGCGAGGTCATCCTATGGGCGGTCCGCTGGTACTGCCGGTACGGCATCAGCTACCGCGATCTCGAGGAAATGCTGGCGGAACGTGGCATCGATGTCGATCACACGACCATCTATCGCTGGGTGCAGCGCTATGCGCCGGAGATGGAGAAGCGGTTGCGCTGGTTCTGGCGGCGAGGCTTTGATCCGAGCTGGCGTCTGGATGAGACCTACGTCAAGGTTCGGGGCAAATGGACCTACCTGTACCGGGCGGTCGACAAAAGGGGCGACACGATCGACTTCTTCCTCTCGTCGACCCGCAGCGCCAAAGCCGCGAAGCGCTTTCTGGGAAAGGCCCTTCGCGGGCTGAAGGGCTGGGAGAAGCCAACGAAACTCAACACCGACAAGGCCCCCAGCTACGGCGTCGCAATCGCCGAGTTGAAACGAGAAGGGAAGCTCGCCCTGGAAACCGAACACCGGCAGGTAAAATACCTGAACAACGTGCTCGAGGCCGACCATGGCAAGCTCAAATTGTTGATCAAGCCCGTGCGTGGTTTCAAATCGATGCCGACAGCCTACGCCACGATCAAGGGCTTCGAGGTCATGCGCGCCCTGCGCAAAGGGCAAGCCCGGGCATGGTGCCTGCAGCCAGGGATCAGGGGAGAGGTGCGTCTGATCGAAAGAGCATTTGGCATTGGCCCCTCGGTCATGACCGAGGCCATGGACGTGCTCAATCAGCATTTTGCCAATGCTGCCTGATCCCCAGACGGGGTGACGCTGCCCGGCCGTCACCAATGTTTGCAACAGAGCCCGTTCGAAAGATTGGTGTCCGGATCGTTGGTCCGCATATCCTCGGCCTTTTTATCGCCCAATTCGCGAGCCGCATCGGCACGATTCTCCAAACGATCCTCTCCGGCTTCGGTGGGTGCATTATCGGCAGCGTCTTCGAGGTTGTCGGCAACGCGTTCCGCGTTCGCCTCGATATTGTCGGCGGCTTGCTCCCGTGGGCTGCTGTTGCAGGCGGCTAGCGACATCAGCGCTACCGAGGCGGTCGTTGCTAAAATCTTCTTCATTGATCGTCTCCCGTGATTGAACTGGAATTGTAGATGTTCAAGCCTCTGCAGCCCCGAAATCGGACGGCCTACGCCGTGGACCGCCGGTTGCCGGAGCATCGATAGCTGCGCGTATCCTGTCCGCCAGCTCGGCACGCCGATATGGTTTGCCGAGGACGTCGGCACCGGACGCGCCGGGGCCCCCCTCGCGGGCGAGTTCTTCGTTATATCCTGTTGTGAGGAGCACCGGGACAGCGGGAGCGCGACGCCGTACCTCGTCGGCCAGCGCCAGACCGTTGATCGAACCCGGCATGATAAGGTCGGTAAAAAGCAGATCGATCTTGAAGCTCATCCGCTCCAGCGTGTTCAGCGCATCATCGCCGTCCACCGCCGTAACAATCTGATATCCTAGTTCAATAAGGTGATCGCGCGCGAGCGTTCGGACATCCTCCGAGTCCTCTACGACGAGGATTATCTCTCCTTGCCCTCGGGCTTCTGGCGAAACCCCGACCGCTGCGACTACCGGCGTAGCGGGCGTTCGCCCATCGGCTCCTGCCGCCTCGCGATCGATCGGAAGGATCATCCGGACAATGGTCCCCCGGCCTACCGTGCTTTCAATCTCGAGTCGGCCGCGCGATTGCTGAAGAAAACCATGAACCTGCGGCAATCCCAATCCAGTTCCGCGTCCGACTTCCTTGGTGGTAAAGAATGGTTCAATCGCACGCGCGGCAAGTGCAGGACTCATGCCTTCCCCCTCATCCGATACGGACAGCGTGACATAATCGCCGGAGGGGAGTTCACGCGCAGCAGCATCGCCGTTGAGGTGCAACTTGCCCGTAGAGATGGTGATCGTGCCACCGCGGGGCATAGCGTCACGCGCGTTGACGACGATGTTGAGAAGCGCCGTTTCGAGGTGAGCAACATCGATCAGACAGGCGGGCAAGCGACTCCTGAGGTTCAACTGGATGTCGACGGTCGCCCCGGCACTGGCATGGAGCAGATCCGAAAAGCCCATTACTGCCTGACTAAGGTCGACGGGTTTCGGATCGAGGCGGGTCTTGCGCGCAAAGGCGAGCAGCTGACGCGTGAGACGGCTCGCCTTGTCTGTGGCAACCTGAGCGTTCTCCAGTCGTCGCCGGAGCTTGGGTTCCTCAAGCTCCCGCAACACCATTTCCTGGTTGCCGGCCACCACCTGAAGAAGGTTGTTGAAATCATGCGCGAGGCCTGCAGTAAGCTGGCCCACGGCCTCCATTTTTTGCGCCTGGCGATGACCTTCTTGCGCCTCGCGGCGCCGCGAAACGTCGAGTTGGCTGGCGAAGAAATACAGAAGCTCGCCGCTGGTGCTGGTCACCGGCCCCACGAACACGGCGTTCCAGAACGAGGTCCCATCGCGCCTGTAGTTGAGTATCTCCAGGCTGACCGGTTGACCGGCTGACACGGCGTCGCGCAATTGGTCGACGTGCTCACGATCGGTATGCGGCCCCTGCAGGAAGCGGCAGTTGCGACCCAGAACTTCTGCTTCCTCGTAACCGGTAAGGTCCAGAAAAGCCTTGTTCGCGAACACGATCGGATTGTCGGTCAGACGAGGGTTGGTGAGGAGCATCGGCATGCGCGTCATCTCGACCGCCGCGAAGAACACCCCGCCTCGGTCGGCCAAGTCATCATCGATGATCGTGCTCTCCCGCCAATGGCGTCGTTGATGATGACCGGTGAGCGTGAACGATCCGTCTGGTAAAGCATCTCCTGCCGGGATCCCGGTTGCGGATGGGCTATCAGTAGCGCCTAAATCAGTGGCGCCAGCTGGATCGACATTGGGATCGTGTGACATAGCTTGCGCGGTAAACCTGAGCTGGTAGCGGGAAGTCGTCGCGGACCTCCCGCCACGCCGAACGCTACGTTATTCGGAAAGGCTGGCGCGTAGCATCCACGCATTCTGCTCATGGACGCCGATCCGCGCCACCAGCATGTCATGACTGAACAGGTCGCCGGCTTCGTCCGCCAGCTCAGCGAATTCGCTCATCCGCCGCGCGACCTTCTCGTTATCGTCGACGAGCTCCGCGATCATTTCGCGGGTCGGCTTGTGCGGTGCATCATTGTCGATCACCGTCAGTTCGCGAAAGGCGGCGTTGCCAGTCGGAGCAAGCTTGCCCAGGGCCCTGATACGTTCGGCGATCGCGTCGGCGGCCTCGTGCAGCTCCTGATACTGTGCCTCGGTCATGTTGTGCAGCCCGTAGAAGCTCGGGCCCTGGACATTCCAGTGGACTCCGAGCGTCTTGGCGTACAGCGTGTAACTATCCGCAGTCGCCTTCGTCAGCGCCTCAGCGACCTGATCGCGCGCATCACTCTCTACGCTGGTGTTCAGTGACGTACCGTCACCTTCGACCCGTTCCGTACGCTTCACGCCCTTATCCGCCTTCGCCATCTCTTCGTTCCTCAACCTGCAAGTGGATCAAAAAGCGGCGGGACGATCGTCCCGCCGCCTGGATTACTTCTTCTTGGGCGCGCGCTTGGGCGCAGCGGCGGCCTCAGCGTCCTCTTCTTCATCGGGGCTGTCCACCCCTGCCTCCGTCAGCGCCTCACCAAGCGCCTTCAACTTGTCCTGCGATTTATCGGCCTTGTCGGCGATCTTGGCCGTTGCGGTGCCCAGTCGGTGGAGAAGCGAATGGACCCGCTCGGCATCCGGTTCGGGCTTTTCAAGCTGCTTTCGAAGCGATGTAAGATCGCGCAAGATGCCTTTCGCACCCGGCACGTCGACATCCGCCAATGCCGCTTCCCAGTCTTCGATCATATCCACGCCCTTCGTGGGCTTCGTGTCTTCTAGTCCGCGATTGATCGCGTTCATGGTGCCAGCGAATTTGACGGCCATTCGATCGTTCCTTCCGTGGTTCTATCCAGCTTTGTAGCGAAGAGGCTCAGGCCTGAGTCTGGGTCGGGCTATCGCTCGGCGCGTCGCCAGGAGCGCCGGGCTCCTCTACCGGTTGCACGCCCGGAAAGCCGGGATCATCGATCGACGGCGCATCGGGATTTTCCGGTCCCGGCAGAGCATCCGGCCGATCATCGGGTTGAGGCGAGCCATGGGGGTTGTGGATCGGATCGGGAGCGTAAGGATCGGGTGGAAGAGTGGCCATGACATTGTCCTTTCGAGGTTAGATCTTGGTGCCGTCGTTGCTGGCGGTCGGCGTGGTTACAGGGTCGACAAGTCGATCGAGCTTCGAGACCGAGATCGGGCCCGGCGACCGCACGTCATCCGCATGCGAGAACAGCCAGCGGCCGACCAGGCCCGCGAGGACCGCGCCGACGAGCGGGGCGACCCAGAACGCCCAGAGCTGGGCAAGTGCGGTTCCTCCCACCATCAGAGCAGGTCCGGTGCTGCGTGCCGGGTTCACCGAGGTGTTGGTGACCGGGATCGAAAGAAGGTGGATCAGTGTGAGCGCCAGACCGATCGTCAAGGGCGCGAACGCGGCGGGCGAGCGCTCGTCCGTCGCCCCGAGAATAACCATCAGAAATGCTGCGGTCAGTACGGTCTCGACCAGCAGTGCGGTCATAAGCGGGTAGCCTTTGGGGGATGCTGCCCCAAAGCCGTTCGTTGCGAAGCCGCCAAGTTCGAAGCCCGGCATGCTCCTAGCGATGACCAGCAGAAGAACGGATGCGAGGATTGCGCCCGCGAGTTGGGCCGCAACATAGGCAGGGATTTCCCGCGCCGGAAATCGTCCTGCCGCGGTTAGGCCGACGGTCACCGCAGGATTGAAATGGCCACCCGAGATCGCGCCGACCGCGAAAGCCATCGTGAACACCGTCAAGCCGAAGGCCAACGCGACTCCCAGCACACCAACACCGCCCTCCCCCGTCGCGAGGACCGCGGTGCCGCAGCCACCAAGGACAAGCCAGAACGTGCCGAAGGCTTCAGCCGTCATGCGCTTAGACATCCGTGAGCGCGGGGGATGGGCAACGACCTCCGTCATGCTCGCATCTCCCCGACACGCGCAATCATCGGCCGCGGCCCTGCTATCCCTGTATCCATTCCTGGCGATCCCTGTTCGCAGCGCAGATGCCTATGCACGGCAGAATGCATAACAAGGAGTGTTTCAGGGAGTTCCAGATCGCTGGAAAAGAACCTGACGTGGCTCGGCGCGGAGGGACAAATGGGTTCCCGGGCAACACGGCGGCAGACACAAAAAAAGCCCGGTCGCGCATGAGCGGACCGGGCTGACAGGGAAGCGATCAGCGATCGACGCTGATGCTTGGGCAAGGATCTTAGCGTTCCAGGCTGTGCTTCAGGTCACGCATCTGGTCATGGCCCGCCTGGACAGACTGGTTGGCCTTCAGAACCGCCGCCCGGACCTCCGGCGAAAGATCCTCGTCCGACAGAGCATCATCGAACTTCGCCTTGATGTGATCTTCGCCGCGCTCGACCTCGTCGATGATCGCCTTGTCGTCCTGACCCGTCACCTTCGCCTTCAGGTCGAGGAACATGCGGTGAGCACCGGCAAGCACGGTCCCGTCGTCTTCAGGGTCGCCGCCGAGGCGCCGGACCTCTGCCTGCAGGTCACTTACGACCTCACGACGCTCCCGCGCGCGATCCGAGAAAACACTGCCATAACGAGGATTTTCGATGTCACCGGCGGCTTCGGTGTAGCCATCGACGCTATCGAGCGTGGTGGCGATGAGGCTGTTCAGCACGCTGATGTCGTTGTCACGGTCTGCCATTGGGATCTCCTTCTTTGGTGAACTATGCGAACGCTCGGAATCGTTCGACGATACATGTGCCGAGACTTTTGCGCCGGGATGACGCCGATCAGTGGGGGCTCCGCGGCCGATCTTGTAGGCGACGCCTGCTCCTATGAGCGCTATCGACGCCCGAGCCGGCCTACCCCTTCCCAGCAAGAGAAGCCCGGCGGCGCAGAGTGCCCCTTCAGCCCATGCAAGACCCAGGGACGAGCCCGCGGTTGCATCCGGTCTATCAAGCGTGGATACCTGCCCTGTATCGGCGCTCTGACCATCCCCCTGATCGTCGGAAACAGGCGACGTCGCTTTTTGCGGCACGGCTCCCTCGCCTTCCACTTGGCGTTCGAGTTCGGCGTTCATCTCGGCGCCGAGCAGGAAGACAAATGCGGAGAGCCACAGCCATGTGAGCATCACAATCACGGCGCTCAACGAGCCGTAGGTCGCGCCGTAATTGCCGAAGTTCGAAACATAGAGACCGAACCCGGCGGTTCCCCCCAGCCACAACGCCGTGGCGGCAACCGAGCCTGGCGACAACCAGACCCAGGAAGGTCGGCGTCGGTCGGGTCCGAACCGGTACAGGATCGCTGCGGCCGTCACGACGAGCGCGCCCAACAGCGCGTAGCCTGCGACCCGGATCAGCGTCAGCAAGAAGTCCGACGCTTGTGGTACGAGGCTTTCGAGAAAGCCCAGCAGGGTCGTGGATGCGATCGCGAGGAAGATCAGGAAGACGCCACCGGCGACGAGCGCAAAATACAAAAGGTTGACGCGAACGAAGCCGCGGCGTTCGGTCTCGCCATAGGCGACATTCAGTGCCGTCACGATCGCTGACGCACCCTTGGTCGCGCCGTAAAAGGCCAGTGCGATCGCGATAATGAGGCCCAGGCCCTGCTTGCCCTTCGAGGTTTCGACCACCGTGACCAACTGCTCGGTGATGATGGTCGCTGCCTCGCGCGGGACGGCGGCGAACACATGCTCTACGTTGCTGCGAACCGTTTCCGGTTCGGCAAAGAGGCCGTAGCTGAGGACAACCGCCCCGAGCAACGGGACGATCGCCGCGAACGCGTAGAAAGCGATCCCTGCGGCGATCAGCCCGATATTGTCTTTGCCCGTCTCCTCCCAGGTTCGCCGCAGCACCGCCAGCCACCCTTCTTTGGGAATCGCGAACGGCGACCGCGCTCCTGCGCCCGCCCGATCGTTGCCGATCGTCATGCCGCATCTGCTGACATGCGGGGATGCAGGCGCTGCAGCGTCTCGGCCGAGCGATGGAGTGCGGCAAGCTCTCCATCATCGAGGTCAAGCTGGATGATCCGCTCGATCCCGTTCTTTCCCACAACACATGGCGTGCCGAGGCACACCCCGGTCAACCCGTATTCCCCGCCGAGAACGGTAGAGACCGCGAGCACCGCATGCTCGTTGCGCAACACGGCCTCGCAGATCCGCTGGACGCACAGGCCAATCGCATATTCGGTATGGCCTTTGCGCCGGACCACCTCGGGTGCGGCGCGACGAACGCGCTCGAGCATCCGCGCATAATCCTGCGGTTCTTGGGGAGCGCATCGGTTTAGCGGCACGCCGGCGATGCGGGCGCCGCTCCAGACGGCGACTTCAGAATCGCCATGCTCGCCGATGATGTAGGCATCGACCCCGCGCGGTTCGATATCGAAGGCCTCGGCGAGCATCCCGCGCAGGCGGGCGGTATCGACCAGCGTCCCCGTTCCGATTACCCGCCCGGCCGGAAGCCCGGATTCCTCGAGAGCGACCTGGACCAGAAGGTCCACGGGGTTCGATGCCATGACGAGCACCCCGTCGAACCCTTCATCCCTCAGCTTGCCAACAATCTCGCGGACTATCGGGGCATTGGCATCGAGAAGGTCGAGCCGCGATGTGTCGCTGCCCCCTGTCGCCTGCCCGGCCGCGATGACGACGATCGAGCTCGCAGCGGCGTCCGCATAGCTGCCGTTGATCACGTTGATCGGGGATTTCATCGGGACTGCGACGGCGTGCTCGAGATCCATCACCTCGCCCTCCGTTTTCTCGCGGTCGCGGCCGACCAGCACGATTTCACGGATGAAGCTGCTCTGGATCAAGGCGTAGGCGCTGGCCATGCCGACGCGTCCGCAGCCGACGATGCAGACCCGGTTTTCGTGCGTTGCGGAGGCGGAATGATCTTTCATGCATATGTTCTTTCGGTCGACCGGAACAAGCGCGGACGTAACAGGTGAGAGTGTCAATGCAGCGGCGCGCGGCGGTGGACCATGAGCTGCTTCAGGCCAAAGACGAGCACACCTGCGGCAAGGACGAAGCCTGCATCGACGGCCAACCGGGTCCCGCTGGCCGCCGCCAGATCAAGACGCCCCATCGCAAGTGATATCCCTGCTACGGATGCCGCCTCGATCAGTCGCATGGCAACCAGTGCACCGGCGATAACGCTCCTTCGGTAGGAGGCCTGGATGAGCACCCCGGCGAACGCGCCGGCCAATGCGATTGTCAAGAGCTCGGGCGAGGGATGGATCGTGTGTTTGAGGACGTCGCCGTCGAGAAACGCCGACGCCTCGACACCGGCTACTCTGGACAGGACCAGCCAGGTCGCTCCAGCGGCCGCCGCCAGAACGGCATAGCCGACGATCGTCGCCAGCGCACCGGCGCGGATCACCTCGCCCCTCTTCAGGACGACGCCCAGTGGCAACTTCGCCAGCGGCTCGAATCCAGGGGCAATGATCGCAGACGCGACATATGCAACCGCCGCGATCGCGGGTTCGGTAAACGCTCCAGCCGCGCCGATAATGCCGCCCAGCGCCATCAGCAGCAGGAAATTGGCGGTAAGGCGGCCTTGATGCCGCAGCCCGGTTTCGAGTTCCTCCCACACCGCCTCATCGACGTCGGCGTCGATCCGCTTCTGATGTTCGGGATCGCTGATGCTGGCCACTTCCGCGGTCACGATGGTGTATGGGAAGGCTTGTAAGGCACTCGCCGCCGCGGACATAACCTGATCGGTTGCACGATTGAGTGCATGGACGGTGACGACGTCTCCCCTGGGCTTGACGGATGCGCTGCGGTGCAATGTCAGGCCGACCACGTCCTCGATCGTGTCGAGCGCGGCTATCAATTGGTCGGAACGGTCCGAGGGAACGGTAATGTCGATTACACGATGCACGATTATTCCTTGTGCGGATCAAGGGTATGCGCGGCTTGCGGTCGCAGAGCGCACGCTTTCGTTTCGTAGGCTGCGGCAAGTCGTCGGTGGGCAATCGCCGCTTCGACGCCGTCGCTTACCTCAGCGGCCTGCCTCTCGGCCTGTGCACGCTCGACGTAATAGCCCAGCTCTTCCTCGACAGTTGCAGGCTCAAGACCCTCCGGGTTTTCCATAATCGTGCAGCCATCGATCCGTAGGTAAGTGGTGCGAAAAGAAGGGGCCCGGGCACGCAACCGCACCAAGGCCCCGCCCAAAGTTGCTACGCGCGACCTCTGCGGGCCTTTGGGTACAGCCGCGGGCATGTCAGCCCACGAACCCTACTTGCCGCGAATGGCGTCGGCCCTGTCTTCGGCTACATCGGCCTTCTGCTCGGCATCGCGTCGAACCTGCCTGGCCTGCTCTTCAAGAGCGTCGGCCTTCTCGTCGGCCGTACTGCGCAAGGCGTCCGCACGGTCCTCTGCAGCATCGGCACGCGCCTCGATCGCCGCATTGGCGCTTTCGGCGGCACGATCCTGTGCCTCGCCGGCCGTCTCGGCCGGACCGCTCGCCAGCGTGTCCTCGCTCGACACGACGCCCGCGTTGGCGTCCGCCTGTTCGCCGGCGTTCTCCCGCGGCCCATCACAGCCCGCGAGCAGCAGGCTCGCAACCAATACCAGGCTACCGAGCCGCCGCGTCATGCCTGCGTATCCACGTCACGAGTAGCCCCTAGCGATGTCGGGGTGACCGTCGGGGTCTCAGCCGATGCCGGTTTGTTGGCCTCCTCTTCGGCCTTGCCAAGCAGTCGCTGCACGACCTGGCCCGCCTGCTCACGCCCGCCAAGGCCGAACGCGAGGGCAAATGCCACCGCTATAGCGCCGAGGATCAGACCAAAAGCGAGGTTGATGATGTCATCGGCAAGACCCATGAACCGCAATCCAATCGCCGTTCCCAGGACGATGATGGCGACCTTGGTAAGCGACGCGGTGAACTCTGCTCCGGCACCCCCGGTCGCTTTGATCGTAGTCGAGATCAGGCGTGCGATCGCGACGGCCGCGGCGATGATAATCGCGCCGAATACCACCTGGCCGAAGAGTGTCAGCACTTCGGCCATGATCCGCGAACCATAGGCAAAGTTGAGCTGGCGGAATGCCTCCATCAGACCGAAAATGACGATCGCGATGAAGACACCTGACCCGATCAGCTTCGACGGCGTTAGCGACGCGGCCGTCGTCGCAGGCGAAGGTCGATCGGTCCCGGAAATCGGATCAGCGGCTCCCGACTGCGGGAACAGGCCGAGGGACTCAATTGCCTTGTCGACGCCGGTCGAGCCCAGGAACGAGGTAATGAGCTGCGAGGCAAATTTGCCGATGTAGTAAGCAAGCGTGATAATAATGCCTGCCGCGATCACATGCGGGATCGCATCAAGGATGATCCGCAGCATGGCAGTCGCTGGCTGCGAAATCGCCGCGATGTTGAGCGTGTCCAGGGCGGCAATCGCCACGGGGATGATGATCAGAGCGAAGACGACGCTACCCACCGCCCGCGGCAGCGCGCTGGGGTCGGTCGGGGGCGTGCTGCCCACGTGCGCCGACAAGCGCTCCACATGGCTCGCGGTGATTACCGCCTCGACGGCCTTCTTCGCTACGCTGGCGAGAATGTAACCGAGGAAGAGGATCAGGCCGGCACCGATAATCCGGGGGACCGCATTGCCGAAGCCGTTCAGCATGTCCGCCAGAGGGCCTGTCGCGCTGGCAAGGCCGAGCGGTTGTGCAGCGAGAAAGAACGCGACCAGTAGCACGACCCAGAAAGCCGCATCGCCGACCTGTGCGCCGATGGTAGACTTGTCGCGCGGCGGATGGTTGGGCTGATTTGCCCGCCGGGCGAGCGGTGTCTTGTTGAGGAGGTTTGCCACTCCCCACTTGACCGCGCGAGCAACCAGCCATCCGATCAGGAGGATAACCAGGGCGCCGATGATGCGAGGCCCCCACTCCTGCGCATAAAGCCAGGCCTGGTTGGTGAAATCGCGGGTCCCGTTGATGACGGTTCCTCCCGCATATTGGACATCGTTCATATCAACCTCCCTGAACCCCGACCGCTTCGCTCAACGCACCGCACGACGCAGCCGCCTTCGTCACTTCCAAGGGTATCTTCACGTCATCGATACGGGTGCCAGCCCGAATAAGATCGCTCGCCGTTAGCCTTTGACCCCGCGTCTGCTGCACGCTCTGCGCGACACGGCCTAGCTGCCGGAGCTGGCCCAGCGACAGGTTAGACTGCAGTCGATCACCCATGCATCGCGCCGGCCCTTCGCTCAGTCCGTAGCGGCCCAGTCCCTGGGCGATCCGCGCGGACGGGCTGGCACACGACGCGGTCAACGCCGAGGCGACAACGAGCAGCGCCATTCCGGCTAGCCTGCTTCGCCTCGTCTCAATCATGCATCGACACCCTGCTATGTATTCAACCGGTCTTAACGGCTGTTCAGCATCCGTGTTCCCACCGGATGCGTTTCTTTTGCCGCGATTGATCGAGGTGTAGAGCCGAGCGTTGAGCCTCGACATATGAAGGAGTTTTGCATTGCCTGACGACCGGGAAGATCGCGAGAACGGCGCCGCTCAGTCCAGCAGCAATCACCTTCTTGATCGGGTGCCGCCCGACGAGCGCGCTCGTATGGACAGCTGCCTTGAACCCGTCCTTCTTGTCGCAGGACAAGTGCTGTACGAGCCGGGCCAACCGCTGACCCACGTCTTTTTGCCTTTGACCGGCATGATATCGCTGGTCGCGGTCATGAGCGATGGTCGGACCGCAGAAGGGATGACGATCGGCCGCGAGGGCGCCGCTGCCCTCAGTGCAAGCGGCTATGTGGACGATGCTTTCAATCGCTACGTGGTGCAGCTGCCCGGCAGCGGTTACCGGGTCAAAGCCGAGGACTTCGAAGACCTGGTCGATGAAAGCGTCGAATTCTGTTCCGCGGTCACGCGCTGGCGCGAGGTCATGATCCGGATGTCGTTGCAATCGGTCGCCTGCAACGCGCTCCATACCGTTCGGCAGCGGCTTGCGCGTTGGATCCTGACCACTCACGATCGGACCGAAACCGACAGACTGCCGCTAAAGCAGGAGTTTTTGGCCGAAATGCTGGGGGTGAAGCGTAACGCCGTCAATATCGTGGCTCGAGAGTTTCTTGCGATCGGCGCGATAGAATACAAGCGCGGAAAGATTTCGGTCATCAATCCCGAATTGCTCAGGGAAGAGTCCTGCGAATGCTATACGCTCATCCGTGGCGAGATATCGAAGCTGTTCACGCAGCCTCCGAGTAGTGAATGCGAGGGCTGACGTCCCGGTGACGGATCGGCGATATGCGGACGAAGGCGCTTGGGGTACGTCTTTCTAAAAATGCGTTTCACGTCGACAGTTGCTTCGCCGTCTCGCCGTCGATCGTCCGCAGAGCATTATGAATGGCGGTTGCTGCCTTAGCACCGTGCCCGGTTGCAACGCTGATCTGGTCGAGGCCGGCAACGACATCACCGGCAGCGTAACAACCCGTGATGTTGGTCAGCTGATCGTCGTCTACAGCGATGCACCGACAGTCACTTAACGCAACGCCGACCGCGACCGCCAGTTCGGTGTTGATGTCAGAACCGAGCGCCGGATAGACGGTATCCACTACGATGGTGCCGGCACCTTTTTCGAGAGTGATCGAAACCTCGTCGCCCGAGCCGAAATCGATCGAAGCGAGTGGGGCAGCAACAAGTGTGACCCCGGCCTTATCCAGCGCGCCGCGATCGTTGTCGTCAAGTTCGGCGGTCTCGTTCGCCACCAACGTGATGTCCTCGGAATATGTCCTAAGGAACAGTGCTTCGGCCACTCCATGCTTGTGGATCGGCGTGGAAAAGGGACCCCGGTAGCGGGGTGATCGGCGTCGAAAAGGGACCCCTCATCCCGGTGGTCTAGGCTGTTCGCTTGGCGTGTGTCAGGCGGCGAGATCGGGATGCTGGTATTGGAGACGGTGTTGAGGATCCGGCGCGAGCACGCGTCGGGGAAGGCCATCAAGGCGATAGCGCGGGACTTGCACCTGTCGCGCAAGGTGGTGCGCAAGGCGATCCGGGCGCCGGAGGCGGACATGGGCTACCGGCGGGAGGTGCAGCCGCTGCCGAAGCTGGGGCCGTTTCAGGCGCGACTGGATGCGTTGCTGGAGGAAGACGAGGCACGACCGCGGCGCGAGAAGCTGCGCCTCACGCGCATCCACGACCTGCTGCTACGCGAGGGGTTCGACGGCTCGTACGACGCGGTGCGGCGTTATGCGGCTCGCTGGCGGCAGGCGCGGCGTCGCGATGTGATGGATGCGCCGGCGTTCATCCCGCTGCTGTTCCGGCCGGGCGAGGCGTATCAGTTCGACTGGAGCCATGAGGACGTCGAGATCTCGGGCAAGCCGATGCGTGTAAAGGTCGCGCATGTGCGGCTGTGCGCATCACGGGTGATGTATGTGCGCGCCTATCCCCGCGAGACACAGGAGATGCTGTTCGACGCGCATGCGCGGGCATTCGCCTTCTTCGGAGGCGTGCCGACGCGCGGCATCTACGACAACATGAAGACGGCGGTGACGAGCGTGTTCACGGGCAAGGAGCGGGTCTTCAACCGGCGCTTCCTGGTCATGGCCAACCATTACATGGTCGAGCCGACCGCCTGCTCACCGGCGTCGGGCTGGGAGAAGGGTCAGGTCGAGAACCAGGTGCAGACCGCGCGCGGCCGCTTCTTCCAGCCACGCCTGCGATTTACCAGCCTCGAGGAGCTGAACGGTTGGCTGGAGGCCGAGTGTCGGCGCTGGGCCGACATGCACCGGCATCCCGAGCGGAAGGAACTGACGGTCGCCCAGGCATGGGCAGCCGAACGGGCGGTGCTCCAGCCTGTTGTCGCGCCCTTCGACGGCTTCCACGAGAGCGAGCACGCGGTAAGCGGCACTTGCCTCATCAGCTTCGACCGCAACCGCTACTCCGTTTCTGCCCGGACGGTTCGGCGCGTTGTGCAGGTCCGTGCCTATGCCGACCGCATCCTCGTGCGCTGCGACGGTGAAGTCGTCGCCGACCATCCCCGGTTCTTTGGCCGGGACCGGACCATCTACGACCCGTGGCATTATCTGCCGGTGTTGGCGACCAAGCCGGGCGCCCTGCGCAACGGCGCACCGTTCCAGGGCTGGGAGTTGCCGCCTGCGCTGTCACGGCTGCGGCGCAAGCTCGGCGCCGGCGACGACGCCGACCGGCGGTTCGTGCGGGTGCTGGCGACAGTGCTCGATGACGGGCTCGAGGCGGTGGAAGCGGCCGTGCGCGAAGCATTGCTGGCCGGCACCGCCAGCGACGACGTCATCGTCAACATCCTGGCCCGCAGGCGAGAACCGCCACGACCGCTAACCATTGTCACCCCCGAGGACCTGGCGCTGCGCCATCCGCCCCGCGCCGACTGCAACCGCTATGACAGCCTGCGAGGTCTCCATGCAGCGGCATGAGATGATGACGGCCATGACCGAGTTGGGGCTGAAGGGCATGGCTGGCGCCTTCGACGAGGCGGTCACCACCGGTCTCCAGCGCAAGCGCACGACCATGGAGGTCCTGACCGACCTGCTGCGTGCCGAGGCGACGCACCGCCATGCAGCGTCGGTCCGTTACCGGATGTCGGCCGCCAGGTTGCCCGCGGTGAAGGACCTCGACGCCTTCGTCTTCGATGACACCCCCATCAACGAGGGACTGGTGCGCTCGCTATACAGCGGCTCGTTTCTTCCGGGCCGGCGCAACGTCGTGCTTGTCGGTGGGACGGGCACAGGCAAGACGCACCTCGCCACCGCCATCACCACCAATGTGGTACGGGCCGGCGCCCGGGGGCGCTACTTCAACACGGTGGACCTGGTGAACCGGCTTGAGGAGGAAACGCGTCTTGGCAAGGCCGGCACGCTGGCAGCCCAGCTCTCCCGGCTCGATCTGGTGGTGCTCGACGAGCTTGGCTACCTGCCGTTCGCCCGCTCGGGCGGCCAACTGCTCTTCCACCTCGTCAGCAAGCTCTACGAGCAGACCTCGGTCATCGTCACGACGAACCTCGCCTTTGGCGAGTGGCCGACCGTCTTTGGCGACCCCAAGATGACCACCGCGCTGCTCGACCGCATTACCCACCATTGCGACATCGTCGAAACGGGCAATGACAGCTGGCGCTTCAAGCACCGCAGTTGACGCCCAGGACCACCGGCAGAGAACGCTTCGCGCTGGTTGCGCCTCCGGTCGGGCTACGCCCGCCCTACGCCGCAACCAGCGCGAACAAAGCGCCCGTCATACCCGTCACGCTGCTCGACGAAGGGGGTCCCTTTTGCACGCCGATAGGGGGTCCTTTTTGGACGCCGATTGACACTCCATGCTCGTCGCCACCGATGACGGCGATACGTGATCCGGTCGCCTCGAACCCGTCGCAGATGGGGCAGTATCGCAACTTCCCGCTTACCAAAGCCTGTCGGTGCGTTTCCGGGTCGATCTCGGGGCTGCGATTGACCACGCCGGTGGCGAGCAACACCGTGCGCGCCTCCAACACGCGATCAGCCGTCGACACACGAAACGTGTCGCCATCCCGCTGCAGGGCTGTTGCTTGTTCGTAGTATATCGCCGCGCCATAGCGTTCGGCCTGCTCCCGCATGCGATCAAGCAACTCGTCGCCGCCGATGCCGTCGGGGAAACCCGGGTGGTTACGCGATCTGGGGATCCAACTTGCCCGGCTTTTGCGCTCGTCGACGACCACCACCTGACGATGGAAACGGGCAAGATAAATGGCTGCGGTCAATCCTGCCGGTCCGCCGCCGATAATCACGCAATCCGTCAGCATGGCTCGTCCTTGTCGATACGAACCGCTCCCTCAGCTTCTTACGGAGCGATTACCCTCGATATCACCGGCGCAAAGCGCCGCTGCCAGGCTCGATGGGATCGGCGCCCGCGACCAAGTGCCATCCTTTCCGGATCGCATACTGCACGCCCCAGCCAAGCGCGTAGGTCGCAACCAACGGTGCGATGCCGCGGATTGCTGTTTCGGCGATGGTGCCGATGATCGCTCCCTTGATCCCGCTATCGCCGTCACCGCGATCAATGGCGGCGCCGATCAGCGCGCCGAGTAGATTAGCCATTGTCTGTCCTTACTGATGTTCGCCCGGCCACGAGGCCGGGCGCACCGTTGGAGAATGGTTACGCAAGCGTCCGGACAGACGGCTCCCGGTCCCAGTAGCGCTTCTTCGCCGCCTCGACGAACATGGCGAGGTCGGTCACGCCGTCGTCGAGTTCGACACCTGCCTTGTCGAGCAACGGCTTGGCTTCATCGTTGAACCCGATGGCCTTGAGGTGACCGAAGGCGTCCATGACCCACTGCACGGCCGCGCCTTCTTTTACCAATTTGGCACAGGCCTCCTTCGACAGGGTGACGGCGCAGGCATCGACTGTGACCGAAGGCTGACCGAACAACTGTGCGTCCGCAGCGATCGCGGTCCCATCGGACAGCGGCACCTTGCCGACCTTGGGCGCGATCGTCAGCGGCGTGCCGCCGGCGGCCTTCACGGCGTCCTTCACCGAATTCAGATCATCGGCATCGGTGCCGTCGGCAATCAGGATACCGACCGTGCGGCCCTCCAGCGTGTGCTTTTCCAATGGCCCGCGGATGATGCGGAGTGCCGGCGACGGATCCATGTCGAGCACCGGCGCGGCGGTCGGTGACGCCTTCGGCAGGTCCATCGCAAGGCCGTCAGCAACGCGCTGCGCCAGGTCCTCATCGACGTTACGCAGGTTGGCCATCACCGCGATGCGGATATGCTCCAGGCTGACCTTCGACAGCTCGAACACCAGGGCGGACGCGATATGCGCCTGCTCGGCCGGGTCCATCGACCGGAAGAAGAGGCGCGCCTGGCTGTAGTGGTCGGCGAAGCTCTCCGGGCGGATGCGCAGCTTCTCGCCCTGCTCCTCCGAAGGGAAGGTCTTATAACCCTTGTTGGGGTCCTCGCGCGCACCGGCTTCCTCGCCGGCCTTGGCAAGGCTGTTCGGCTCGTAATTGGCGCGTCCCTTGGGGATCGCCATCTGCATGTGGCCGTCGCGCTGCTGGTTCAGGAACGGGCAGCCCGCCGCCTCGGCTCGGCCCTTGGCCGAGTTGATCGGGAGCTGGTGGAAATTGACCGAGCCCAGTCGCGACAACTGGGTGTCGGTATAGCTGAACAGCCGGCCCTGCAGCAGCGGGTCGTTGGAGAAGCCGATGCCGGGGACGACATGGCTCGGCACGAACGCCGCCTGTTCGGTCTCGGCGAAAAAATTGTCGGGATAGCGGTCGAGCACCATTTTGCCGACGATGCGGACCGGTAGCACCTCCTCGGGGATGATCTTGGTCGCGTCGAGCACGTCATAGGGCTGGCTGTTCGCGAAATCCTCGTCGAACAGCTGTACGCCCAACTCCCAGGTCGGGAAGTCGCCGCGGTCGATGCTCTCGAACAGGTTGCGGCGCTGGAAGTCGGGATCGGCGCCGGCAATCTTCACCGTCTCGTCCCAGATCGTCGAGGCGAGGCCAGCCTTCGGCTTCCAGTGGAATTTGACGAAGGTGCTCTTCCCTTCCTTGTTGATGAAGCGGAAGGTGTGGACGCCGAACCCTTCCATGTTGGCGAAGGTGCGAGGCAGCGTGCGGTCCGACATCGCCCACATGATCATGTGGGTGGACTCGGGCATCAGGCTGATGAAATCCCAGAAGGTATCGTGCGCGGTCGCCGCCTGCGGATATCCGCGATCGGCCTCCATCTTGGCGGCGTGCACGAGATCGGGGAACTTGATCGCGTCCTGAATGAAGAACACCGGGATGTTGTTGCCGACCAGGTCCCAGTTGCCCTCACGGGTATAGAATTTGACCGCGAAACCACGCACGTCACGGGGCGTGTCGATTGAACCGGCACCGCCCGCGACGGTCGAGAAGCGGGTGAACACCTCGGTCCGCTGTCCCTTCTTCTGGAACAGGTCGGCGCAGGTGATGTCGGCGAGGCTTTCTGTACACTCGAAATAGCCGTGCGCGGCAGACCCGCGCGCATGAACGATACGCTCGGGGATGCGCTCATGGTCGAAGTGGTTGATCTTTTCGCGAAAAATCTCGTCTTCGAGAAGAACGGGACCACGCGCACCGGCCTTTAGCTGGTTCTGGTTATCGGCGATCGGCGTGCCGTGATTGGTCGTCAGCACCCGATGATCTTCGTCAGTGGTCTGATGGGTTTCGCCGCCTGCGTAGCCTTGCTGCTGCGATTTGCGTTCTGATGCCATGCTCTAAGCCCCTTTGTCGTCACGCAGCCAGGCGTGCGCGGTGCGATGCCAATATGATTGCTCAACAGGCAAAGGGGGCGCCCATCAAAGGCACCCCCTTCTCTGCTACGATCCGGTTGTCCGCGCCGGGTTAGATCTTGTCGCCGAGCGCACCCTTTATGCTGCCCTTGAGCTTCTGCCCCTTACCCGTCGCCTGCTGCGCGGCGCCATCTGCCGCCATGTCGGGATTGTCGGTGCGAGTGCCGACTTCCTGCTTGGCATCACCGACCATGTCGTTGATCGCGCCCTTCACCTTGTCCACGAACTCGCCCATCAGATGCCTCCTATGTTGACCGAACCTAAACGACCCGAATGACCATTGGCTCCCGTTATGCCCGGAAAAATGCATAAGGCTGGAACGGTTGGCGGTTGAACCTGTTCGGACGTTGACAGGGGAATGCCGATGCACCGTTTGCTGATCGCCGAAGATATTCCGGCCATCGCCGCTTATATCGAGAACATCGCACACGACGTCGGCATCGACGCGATCAAGCTGGTCGATAGTATCGAAAGTGCCCGGGCGGCGATCACCTTCGCACCAGATGTTGCGGTCATCGATCTCAACCTCGCCGACGGCTTCACCGGTCCTCTCATCGCCGACGAGCTGCACCGACGGTGCGACACGCGAGTTGTCTATCTTACCGCCAATCCGGACCTTCTGCCGGAAGCGCATCACATCAGCCACAAGGTCCTGCGAAAGCCGCTGATCGCACGGGAATTGCATGATGCCTTGCTCGGCACGTTCCCTGAGGTGGTCGCATGACGGAAGATCGAGAGATCATCAGACTTTCTGGCGATCAACCCGAAACAGGCAGCGCCCGCATCGCGGCGGCCAACGCGCAGGGTGTCGAAGGCTTGCTCGGTCTGGCGGTCGCGGTGGTCGTCGTCGCCGGACTGTTCTTCGCCAAGGATGTACTGATCCCGATCACACTCGCGATTCTGTTGTCCTTCGTACTGTCGCCGATCGTGAGCCTCCTCCGGCGGCTTAGATTGCCCAAGGCTCTCGCGGTGCTCACGACGGTCATTGCCGCCTTGGGAATGATCGGCGGACTCGGAACTTTGGTCGGGTTCCAGGCGGCGTCGCTCTCGGCTGACGCCCCGAAATATGCTCAGACGATCGAAGCGAAGATTGATGGCGTGAAGGTCTATGCCGCCGAGAAAATGGCATTCCTGACAAAAACGCCTGCCCGCGCCACCCCCGCCGCTCCAACCCTGACTCCGGGCACCAGGGCCGCCGTTCCGGTCAGGGTTCTGGAAAACGAGCCATCGGTACTGGATACGGCCCTCGGCGTCCTGAAGCCCGTGCTGGCGCCGTTCGAGACGTTCGTCATCGTCCTGGTCGTCGCAATCTTCATTCTGATGCAGAAGGAGGATCTGCGCGACCGGCTGATCCGATTGTTCGGGTCGTCCGATCTCCATCGCACGACGGTTGCGATGGACGATGCGGCCAGTCGTCTTGGCCGCTATTTTCTTTCCCAGCTCGCCGTGAACGCGAGCTTCGGCATCGTCGTGGGTCTCGGCCTGTGGTGGATCGGCCTGCCGGTTCCGGCGCTATGGGGGATCCTTGCCGGCATTCTGCGCTTCGTCCCCTATATCGGCTCATTGCTGGCCGCAGCGCTCCCGCTGGCCCTGGCAGCAGGCATCGATCCAGGTTGGTCGATGGTGATCATGGTCGCCGCTTTGTTCGTCATCAGCGAGCCGATCATCGGCTACGGGATCGAACCGCTGCTATACGGGCATTCCACCGGCCTTTCGCCGCTGTCGGTAATCGTTGCGGCGGTGTTCTGGACCTGGATCTGGGGGCCGGTCGGACTTGTCCTGTCGATGCCGCTGACCCTGTGTCTCGTCGTACTTGGACGACACGTGCCGAGTCTCGAATTCATCGACGTCCTCTTGGGAGACAGGCCGGCGCTGACCCCCGTGGAGAGCTTCTATCAGCGTATGGTCGCTGGCGATCCTGACGAGGCTATCGAACAGGCTGAAACGCTCCTGAAGGAGCGATCGCTGACCGCCTATTACGATGAGGTCGCCCTTGGCGGCCTCAAACTGGCGGCCGAGGATGCCCGACGCGGTCTCGTCGACCATCAAGCGGCCACCCGGATCGTCGCTGCGATGATCGATGTGGTGCACGAGCTGGATGGACAGGACGAGACATCGGCGAGCAACATCGTCATCGATCGCGACAAGCCACTCAACCCCGTCGCATCCTCGACGATCGCACGCATTCCCGAGACAGCGCCGGTCGTCCTTCCGAACGCGCCCGAGACGTGGCGTGCGGACGGCACGATCAGCTGTATCGCCGGCAGGGGCATTCTCGACGATGCGGTGACGGCGATGCTCGAGCAGCTCCTTCAGAAGCGTCAATTCGGCGTGCGGCGTGTCCGCAATGCGGCCGTGGCGCGCGACGCGGTGGCTAAGCTCGACCTGTCAGGCTCGCGCCTCATCTGCCTCTCGTACCTCGAGATCGGCGGCAATCCGACCCATCTAAGATTGTTGATCCGGCGCCTCCGGCGCGCCGCGCCTGCCGCACGCATACTCGTCGGGCTCTGGCCCGAGGGGGAAAAAGCCCTGACCGACCGCGAGATCCAGCTTCTGATCGGAGCGGACGATTATGTCGCGAGCTTCGGGCAGGCGGTCGAGCAATGTCTGCGCATCGCTCACGATCAAGCCGGAGAGGAGGCTCGTGCCACCGCCTGAGGTGGCTAGCGTAGAGCGATAACGTCGGATTGAAGCGCCGTGGCGTACAGGGCTTCCGTCTCGCGCTGAACACGCTCGCGCAGGCGGGGAAGGATCGTTTCGGCTTCGGCACGAAACTGCGCAAGGTCGGCAACAATGGCCTCGCCGTTCCACTCGCCCAGAAACGTCCTCCAGTCGGCCTTCAGGATTTCCAGGGCAGGAAGGCAGTCTTCGAATGCTTGCTGCCACGGGGACGCCAGCGCCTTGCTCCGGAGATCTTCCAGTATGGTTGCTTCGATCGAAAGGTGCTCGCTGACCAGCGACGACAGTCCGAGCGCGACGAGCGGAATGATCCGGAAGCCGATGCCTTCGATGGCGAGGACATGGAGGCCGACGAACTGGCGTGAACGGATGCGGGGGGCGGTGATAATCGCCCCCCTTCCCCTCGACCGACCCGCCCAGCAGCAGCCCCATCGCCGGCGCGACAGCCATGCCCCGCATGGCCGTCGCGCCCGCTGCCCTTTCAGGCCCGCGGGCGCCGCCCGCCCAAAAGGGACGGGCGGCGCCGAGGCGACTTCACGACAACGTGAACGGGTGCGCGCCGGAATTACCGACAGCGCGTGCGAGGATCGGCTACACTGTCCTCGATCGGCAGCGGAAGGATGTAGCAGCTCCCCCGCAATCTCGCCGGTCGAAGGAGGTGACGCACATTGACGATTTATGAGACAGCAATGGTCGTGATCGCGGGCTTTTCGCTCGTGGTCGCGATCGTAAAGTTGGGCCGCGACAAGTAGCCTGACGGGGGGCGGGGGCCTAGCAGGGCTCTCGTCCCTTTTCCTTTCAGGATGGCCGGAAAAGTTTGAGCCCGCCGAGTAGCAGCTCGACGGGCTCAGGTAGGTTCCGCAATCGACAATCACGAAACAGCAGGACCTATATACGCCTCCCCGGCTTAACATCCAATACCCAGCCCGCGCGCCATCCTGAAAATCGCGCTGCGGATCTAGCTCACTAGAACCGCCGCGGGTGGACGTGCACCACCTGCGAAGGTGGGCCGATGCTTCTCTTGATGAAGGCCGCTTGCCTGGAACGGCTGATGGAGCTGAACACGCTTGGTGCGGCTGATAGTCTGACCCGCTTCCTGGAGGCGCAGCTCGTCATCAACGCTGCCCATCTCGACAGCATCTACGATGCGATCGGCCGCGCTACCACGGCGCAGGTCCGGCGCAACTTCGAGGCGATCTATGCCGCCGGCGTCGACGAATATTATCCCGGCGTGACCGGCGAGCTGATCGAGCAACTACATGTGGCGCTCGGCCCCCAGCTCCCCAGCATCGCCGCTCGTTCCGCAGGGGATTCCTACTGCTATCGCGCAGGATGGCCGGATATTACCGCCGTGCATGGGGAGCCGTTCTGTTCCGCGAGATCAAGACCACCGACAAGCTGCACCGCTCCCAGCTTGAGACGATCGGTAACGTGCTGCTGCCCGAAGGGCTCACCGTCGACGTCCTGCAAATCGCCGCGCCTAAGGCGCGATAGCATCGACAGCCGGCGCGGGCTCGCGGACGAGCTGCGCCAGCCAAGGGAACGCCAAGGGCGCCGCCCTTTCGTTCCCGAACGACAATCGACCGCCCGTGTAATCCGCCAAGCGCAGCACCCGGCGCCGAGGCACCGGCCGCGCTAGGCGGCTCGCCCGCGCCAGCGGTAGATTCTCGCTCCCCCTCCCCATCCCGTCCTCGCCGGACAGGCAGGGCCGTGAGGCCGAGCGGCCTTGCGGCCCATGCCAGAAGGAAGGATCAGCAATGTATAGCCCCGAACACCTCGACACCATCCGTTGCCTCAACGACACGGCCCGGAGCCAGCCCGGCACCGCCTCCATCGCCAACGTCACACTTGGGTTTCAGTCTCTTCCCGACGCGGATCGCTTCGCGGCGCTGGCGGCAATCGTCAGCTTCTCGCGGTTCGACGGCGACAATCATCCTTATGGGGAACACGATTTCGGTGCGGTCTATCAGCTCGGGACGGAGCGTGGACGCAGGAACGGCCGAGCGACCATAAGGCCATTGCCGAGACGGTTTTCTGGAAGGTGGATTGCTACGACAACACGCTTACCTATGACAGCGAAGCGCCGTGGGATGAGCAGCAGACCAAGCGCGTGCTAACGATCATGCTGGCAGGCGAGTATTGATCCCGTCCCCTCCGACCCGCGTTCGGCGAGCGCGGATCAGGACGCGCTGACCGGCTCTAGCCACACGTGATTTGTTGAGGAATCGCCTTGGAAGGCGTAGGGTTTAGAGCAGAAAGGATGACGCGATGGCCCAGATCGAACTTGAGACGCTGCGCGAGCGCATCCGCCAGATGGACTTCGAGCGCGGCAATACCGAACAAATCGCTCTTTGGCGCGAGGACGTGGCGGAGTCCCGCGCCAACCTCGCCATCGAGGACATGACGCCGACCATCGACGAGGACGCGATGTTCGCGATGATGCTGGATGAGGGCGTTCCGCCCTCGCTCATGCCTCGATCATCCTCAGTCTCTATCAGCCCGGAACACGCCAGATCGCTGCCTGACCTTGGCAAGCGATCCTTACACGTATCCCGGCACCGAGACGCTTCGGAACCGGCTTGGAATCACTGGCGACAAGACGCTCACCGAGGCCGAGCGGAGACTGACGCAGGCGCGCGGCGCGGAGGCCGCGCGCCTGCCCTTTCCAGCGACGGCCGACGGCTATCGGGCGCTTCACAAGCACCTGTTCCAAGACCTCTACGATTGGGCGGGCCAGGACCGCACCGTCAACATCGCCAAGGTGGATCGAGCTCGCAGCCGTCCCTACCTCGCGCGCGAACTCGACAAGCGGTTTGCCGAGGTAGGAGCGCAGAGCGGCTTCCGGGGGCTTCCCCGAGAAGAGTTTTTCGATCGGCTCGGCAACCACATCAACGAAATCAACGCCATTCATCCCTTCCGTGAAGGGAACGGGCGCACCATGCGCCACCATGCCGCCCCAGTTCGCCCGCGAAGCGGCCATCCGATCCGCATCGCCGCGATCGACAAGGACCGATGGATGGAGGCTTCCCGCCACGGTTTTCTGACCGGCGATCATCGCGGCATGGCCGCGGTCCTCTCCGCAGCGGCGATCAAGCGCGACCGCGCCGGAGGCGCGGATCGCCCCGCCGGGATCGCCATGCTCCCCAAGCGCGCCCCGCCCGAGGGCAACGCTATCGCGTGACGCTGACCAAGGCGCGCGAGGAATTGGAACGCTATCTGCCGGCCGCCCGCCAACAGGCGGCCGACCGGCTGCGCGGTTTGATAAAGGAGGGTGCCCCTCCCCCGCCATCGCCAACGCGCGCACCGAACTCGCCTATGTCCGCCACGTCAAGGGGCCGATCTACCAATCGCACCTTCTCACCTATCTAGGCGTCCGTCAGGTCGATGCCGTCGTAACGCCCCAGCAGACGCCGTTGGAGCGCGTGCGAGAGATCGGCGCGGCGCTCGGCGTCCAGATCAACAACCAGCAGCCGGCGCCGCTCCAGCGCGCCGTGCGGTCGCTGGAGCGGCCGATCCTGCCTCCCGGTCACTCGCCGGGGCAGGAGCGCCTTGCCGAACTGTTCTTGAAGAGCACGCCGGAGAAGAACCAAGCCGATCCCCGCCTCGCGCCCGCCCAGGCGATCGTTGACGCCGCTATCAAGACGGCCCGCGATCGGGGAGAGAGCGCGCGCATGATCGCGGCTATCGGCGAGTCGACGCGCCAGCTCGTCGCGGATGGATCAAGGCGGGCGGTATGTTGGACGGCGAGATCGGGCATACGGCGCCGGCGTCCGCGCCCGCGTCACGCGACAAGGATCGGAGCCGTTGATGCATCGAAGCGTAAGAGGCAGATCTTGGGATACCCAGTCTGCCCACTGCCTCTTTGCACCATTTATATCTCACGGAGAAAAAGTTGAGAGACGAGACTGACGAGATGTTCTTCGCGCGCCGAGCGCAGGAAGAATTGGATAGGGCTGCTGCGGCAACGGATGCTGCTGTCAAGGCGATCCATCTCGACCTCGCCTCGCGCTATTCGGCAGAGCGCGAGCGGGCCGCACGGTGAGCGCTATGAGCCAAAATTTGCAGGGAACACCTAGCCAACTAATTCAACCTGTCGAGCGGTCGACGCTACAACCGTCTATCGAATTCGTCGAGCAGCTGACCGAGAACGAGCAGAACATCGTTCATCTTCGCGCTCTTGTGGTCCCGCTCCAGCGTGGTCCGCCAAGGACCGTATTACCTAAGCCCGTTCTCAGATCGACGGCTTACGGACGCGAGAGCGACTCATCCTCTTCCGCTGATCGCATCCTGCACCGGCGCCGGAAAATGCCGGTAGAGCGTGGGGACCGAGACCCCGATCACCGGCGCCACTTCGGGACCGTCATTCCCCCCGCGAGCAGCTTGCGGGCCGCCGTGATCCGCTTGGGCGTCATCACCGTCTTTCGGCCGCCTACCCTGCCCTGGCGCTTCGCTACCATCAGGGCGGCCGTCGTGCGCTCGCGGATGAGATCGCGTTCCATTTCCGCCAGCGCGGCGAGGATGCGGAAGACGAACTTGCCCGCGGCCCCCGATGTGTCGATCCCGTCGGTTATCGAGCGCAGGCCGATGTTGCGGGCTTCCAGCTCCGTCGCGAGATCGATTAGGCCTTGGAGGTCCGGCCAAGCCGATCCAGCTTCCAGATCACCAGCACGTCGCCGGCGCGGGCGTGCGACAGAGCTTCAGCCAGGCCGGCGCGGTTGGCCTTGGCTCCGCTCGCCTTGTCGGTGAAGGACCGCTCGCAGCCCGCCTCGCGCAGTGCGTCGAGCTGGGGCGTCAAATCCTGTTCGGGCGTCGATACCCGCGCGTAACCGATCAGCATGAACCGTTCTCAAAACTCAACTTCCGCGCCTATCACGAGCCCACCCAATCGAGAAAGTGTTTTGATACGTGCTGTGCGCCTGCTACACGTTGTGGCTTTCAGCGGTAAATGTCACGAATGTCAGCACTAGGTGACGCCGATGACGAGGGTGCTGCGGGCGGCTTCCACGACATCCTCGCTGATGGTTGCGAGGCCGTTGATCTTCAGCACGCGCTCGATCTGCACGAACAGGCGGTGCAGTAGCCGGAAATTGCCACCTGTGATCCGAACGATGGCCGCGACCGCTGCGCGTCGGTGAAATCGGCGTCGTCGAGGCAAGGCCGAGGTCGCGCCAGCGGCGGGTCAGCACGAAGGTCAGCTCCGCATCCTGCAACGGCCGATATTGGTGGGCGAAGCCGACCGGCTGAAGAGCTGGGGATAGCGCGCCATGCGCTTTTCGATACCGGGCATCCCGATCAGGATGAGCCCGATCCCCTGCCGATCGAACACGTCACGCATGTATTCCAGCGCCGTCGTCGACAGGCGCTCGGCTTCATCGACGATCACCATTTCGACGTAGCGGGTATGACGACTGACATAACGGACCTGTCCGACTTTCTGAGGCCGGACGTGTTCGTCGATGCAATGGTCCACTCGGTCGAGCAGCCGGGGCAGATCCTGCCGCAGTTCGCGCAACGTGCTGCCGCGACCGAAGGTGTTAGAAAACCGCACGTGCCTGAGCGAGGTGGGCATAGATTTCCAGGTCGGATGGATCGCGTGGTCCCCAAACGGTGAGCAGGGGCGCAGCCTTGTGCCATCGGGCATACCGGCAGCCGAGAGCGTTTTGCCGACGCCCGCTGGGCCATGACACAGGCCGATGTAGCGATGCTTCCGAACGGCGTCGGCGAACTCGATGAAGCGGCGGTGCTCTTGGGTCGAGATGAAGCTGGTCGCGCGCGTACTGCCGGCGGTCATCAGTCGCCCTCATAATAGGTGCGTAGCTTCGGCCGGCTTGGTGGCGGCGCCGGAGTCGCTGCGGAGACCGGCGCCAATTCAGGCAATCGCGCCGGTTTCGCGATCGGAGCCGGAGTGCGCAGGATCGCTGGAAGATAGTCTATAACGCTCGATTGCTTCTCCCTGATCTCCTGCCGCAGGCGACGCCGATGCGCGATCCGCGCCGCCTGGATGTCCTTTAGGGTGACACTGTTCGCGGCATGATCCGCATCGATCGCCCGGCACAGGAACACGTTGCGATGGAACACGCGGACTTCGCCCATGTCGCGGGGGTCGTAGCGGATCGTCACCGGCTCGCCGACGTAGGCTGCCAGCGTCGGATCGAAGTAGCGCAATCCCTCGAAGCGGATGCCGTCGCGGTGAACGGTGCGGGGCTTGGCGACCATGACCAGCAGCATGTCCAGTTCGGCAAGCGTCTCCGGCATCCGGGCAACCAGCATCGCCCCGCCATGCGGCTATGGTGCCGCCCCGATCGAACGGTGGGGACGCGCATTATAGGTCGAGATGATCCAGGCGCCGATCGCCGCGTCCAGTTCGGCCAGTGAAAGGGCCGGTGGGATACCGTCTTGCCGGCGCGCAGGTTGCCGGGGAGTTCGGCC